>JAHFUF010000167.1 GCA_023265235.1 Blastocatellia bacterium | reverse complement strand
GGCATATATGATTTTGTCAATTTCATACATACCTGATTTCACCCCAACTTTTATACCCTTCTATTGCTTATTTCTTCTTTTTCATTAACATAGACATTGTTCTAAAAGAGCCGCACCCAATGGAGTTTAGCTAATAGTTCTACAGATTCTAATCCACCAACTTGTTTTAACCCGCTAATGAGAATAAAAGCAACTGTCATGGTAGAAATAGCACCTTGTCTGAATGCTATTATTGGTTGCTCTTGCTCAGAGGCAGTATTATTGGTTTGGTTATTTTGCATAGGATTAATGGGATTATTGGTTTGGTTATTAATTGGACTATCACTAGCATTACTTTCAATAGGCTGAGTGGTTTGAGTAGTTTGAGTAGTTTCAGATTGTAGCCTAACAATTTCTTTGTCGCATTCTTTTATCTGTTCACGCAAAGCAAACTTTTGGCTAGCATTAGCGTTACTAGCCAGTTGTTGTTCTAAGTAAAGTTTCTTTTCTAGCCAAATTTGTAATGGGGTAGCCATACTATTTTATAGTAATAATAGGTAGATAGAAAGATGATTGGCTTGCAACCCAATATTACCATAAAATACCACGATAAAGTAAGTATGTATTTTGATCAGAATAGTTATAACTGAGGTTACGCAGCCAGCGTAAAGTATTGGATTAAATGGGATTGTGTTTTTACAGCATCAGGAAGTAGGTAGCGTCTTATACAACAAGGAGTTAGTTAAGCCAGTGGCAGCAGATTCATCTTCAAGGTAACAGCCATCAAGCAAAGATGAAGATGAGCAATTTGAACTTGCTTAGAATGGGAAGGCTTTTTGCTGCAAACTAACGGGAATTTTAAGACTTTGAAGTGTACAAAAAATTGCAAGATTTATAAATTTTTCTAATAAAGCTTGCTGGAAAAAAATAATATGGGTAGAGTCTTAAGGTTTTAATTTTTAGGGAGAAAACTATGAGTAAACCAAAGCTCTTTTTAATTGATGGAATGGCGCAGATTTATCGATCTTTCTTTGCAGTACGGCAACTTGCTAATAGTAAAGGGTTTCCTACCAATGCACTTTTTGGCTTTACTATGATATTACGTAAGTTAATTAAAGATGACAAACCTGATTATTGGGCTGTTTGTTGGGATACTCCTGAACCAACCTTTAGACATCAACTCTATCCTAGTTACAAAGCACAACGGGCTGCAATGCCAGATGAACTTTCCCCTCAGGTTGATTATGTAGAAAAACTTTGTTCTGCGTTAAATATTTCTTTGATTAAAAAACCAGGCTATGAAGCAGATGATATAATTGGTACTTTGGCAGTAAAAGCTGTTAGTGCAGGGCTTCAAGTGGTTATTCTTTCTAGTGATAAAGATATGGGGCAGCTAGTTAATGAAGATGTTTCAATTATGAGAATAGAAAAAGGTAATTATGTTTTGCATGATATTAATGGGGTAAAAGACTGGTTAGGGGTTTTGCCAAATCAGATAGTAGATTATCTTAGTCTAGTAGGAGATGTCTCTGATAATGTACCAGGTGTTCCTGGTATTGGAGATAAAGGTGCAGCTAAATTACTGGAGGAGTTTGGAAGTCTAGATAACTTATTACAAAACGCTGATAAAGTATCACGGAAATCTTATCGAGAGGCTCTATTAACACAGTCTAACAAATCAATTGTAGCTCGTGAGTTAGTTACAATAGACACAAGTGTTGCCGTTGAACTGGATTTGGAGCAGCTGAAATTTAAAGAAGCCAATGCTCAAGTTGCTTATGAGGTTTTTTCAGAACTGGAGTTTAAGTCATTAGTACAAGAATTTGCTTCTGCTCAACCTACATCCCTAAGCTTATCTCAATCAACAGTTACTGAAGAAAAGCTTTATTATCAAAAAGTAACTTCTGAAACAGAATTAAAAAGTTTTTTAGATAAGCTCTGGGCTAGTGATGAGTTTGCTTTTGCTATAGGGCTTTCTGAAGATAACCAAATTAATCAACTTTCTTTTTCTTTTGCTTCTGGTAATGCTTATCAGTTTGATTTTAACTTGTTTAGTTTAGCCCCTAATCAAGTTTTAGAGGCATTACAAGATATTTGGACAAATGGTTTTTTAGCTAAGAAGGTGCATGATAGCAAGCAAGCTTTAACGCTTCTTAATAATTTTTACCAGAAATTAAATAACTCAATACAAGAAAGCCCTATAATATATTTTGAAAATGTTACAGAGGATACATTACTAGCAGCTTATTTGCTTAATCCAGAAGAAAGCCATTATTCTTTAAGAGAATTAGCACAAGAATATTTAGGGATTTCATCTGACAGGTTTTCACAATATGATAATGCTGATATTACAGGACGCTTAGCTATAGTGTTACGCAAGCGACTACAAGAAATGGGGTTAGAGGATATTTACCTTAAACTGGAATTACCTTTAGTTGAAATTATTTACGATATGGAGCGAGTGGGAGTAAAAGTTGACTCTCAAACGCTTTTACAACTTTCTCAAACATTTGAAGAAGAATTAAAAAGGCTCTCAGCAGAAATTTATCAACTAGCAGGGCAAGAATTTAATATTAACTCTCCTACTCAATTAGCTAGTGTATTTGAAAAACTTAACATTGTTATTTCCCGCAAAACCCCTACAGGAAAGGTCTCTACAAGTGCAGATGTATTGGAAGAGTTAGCGATTCAGTATGAACTGCCAAAAAAAGTTATCGATTATCGAGAAATCGCTAAGTTAAAAAATACTTATATAGACGCGCTTCCAAAACTAATTAATCCAAAAACTGGCCGAGTACATACTACAATAAATCAGACAGTTGCGGCAACAGGTCGCTTATCTTGTTCTAATCCTAATTTACAAAGCATTCCTGTTAACTCTCCTTTAGGACGTAAGGTTAGGAAAGCTTTTATTGCTGGTGATGGATATGTTTTATTATCAGCAGACTACTCGCAGATAGAACTAAGGTTATTGGCTCATATTGCAAAAGATGAAAAAATGACAGAAGCCTTTCAAAGGGGCGAAGATATTCATACTAAAACTGCCAAAGAAGTTTTTGGAGCGCGAACAGAAGAAGAATTAAAGGCTAAACGTAGGCTGGCAAAATCTACTAATTTTGGTATTGCTTATGGTGTAGGGGCTTTTGGTCTTGCCCAGCGAGTAGGCATTAGTCGTAGCGAAGCAAAAGAAGCCATAGAAAAATACTATGCTACTTATACAGGCGTGCGTCATTATATGACAAATATTCCTGAGCAAGGAAGACAGCAACAGGGAGTTGTAAAAACTATATTTGGAAGAATACGAAAACTAACAGACTTAAATAATAGTAACCATAACCTACGAACTAGAGCAGAACGCGAAGCCATAAATGCTCCAATTCAAGGAACAGCAGCAGACCTAGTAAAACTAGCAATGATTAAAATTTATCAGCGATTGAAAGCAGAAGGCTTAAAGTCGCGTATGCTATTACAAGTACATGATGAGCTATTACTAGAAGTAATACCAGAGGAGCTAAACCAGGTTAAAGAACTAGTAAAAACAGAGATGGAGCAGGTTTATTTACTTAGTGTCCCTTTAGTTGTTGAAGCACATGTAGGGGAAAATTGGTTAGAATTAAAGTAAAGTAGATTTAGAGAAGATCTACTAGCAGAAATAAAAATGCCAGAGATTATTCTGGCATTTTTATTTAAAGTATTTTTTATCAACGAACTAGTTACCAATAGGAGAGCTAGCAGAACTAGCAGTGTCGCTCGCAGTAGTAGTAGCACGAATAACACCAGTAGCATCAACAAAGAATGCACGGTCGCCACTTCGGTTGACACCACTAGTACTAGCTGGTCTGGATGTGACATTGAAGTCAGCCAAGTTGCCACCAGTAGCAGATGTTGTGGTTACAGTATATAAATAACCAGATTTTGCTGTACCAGCAGAAACAGAAGCTCCTGCTAATACTGAATCAATTAGGTCTTGTCTGCTTAAATCTGTGGCAGCACCAAAGTTACCATTTCCTACACCAGCTTGATAAGTGGCTTCTGTTGAGTGGAATAGTCTCATTGCTTCTACTGCGGATGCTCCATTGGCTGAACGACGAGATGCAAGTAGGTTTGGTACTGCTATTGCCGCGATGATTCCAATGATTACTACTACGATTAATAGTTCGATGAGTGAGAAACCTTTGTTATTTTTCATGATTTTGCTCCTAATAAAAGATTTTTTAATTTAGTTTTATTTTGTGATTGATGTAAAAGCAACCTCTGTGCCATTAAGTGCTAGTCAAAAAAAAACTTTTTAGTCCAATTTTATCTATAACTTAGAATTGTTGTGGTTTTTCTTATCTAAGCTTACTGACAAAAGATGTCAATTTAGAGTTAACAAAAATTGTAACATAAAAGTTTGATGACATTTATGGTTACTAAAACAGCTAGCAAAGTCGAACATAACATAACACAATATTTAAGGTAAATAAGGGTTAGGACTTTTGCTCCTATACAATTAGGGGAAGTTAAATTTTTTGGCGTAACCATTCTGTTCTAGTGGCAAAAGCTTGTGGAGAAATAGCACGTTCTACAGCTAAAATTCCATGCAGATGATCTATTTCATGTTGAAGAAGTTCAGAAAAATCATTTTCTGCTATTAGCTCTTTTTTTAGTCCTTGTTCATTTTGATAGGTAATAGATATTTTTACTGATCGAGAGACCTTTACCATTAAACCTGGAAAACTAAAACAGTCATCCCATAACTGCATTTGTTCTGTATCTGCCCAATTAATAGTAGGGTTAATTATTGGGCCACAAAATTTAGGGGTACGTATAAAAATCATTTGTTTTAACATCCCAATTTGAGGAGCGGCTATTGCCCTACCAAAACCATTACTATTACGAAAATTTTCTAGAGTATCACTAAGATTATTAATTAGATCTTGAGTGGTATTTTTAAATTCAGTGATTGGAATAGATTTTTCCCAAAGTAGAGGATTACCTAATTGTAAAATATCTTTGATTGCCATTAATAAACCTCCTGAGTAGTGTTTAGGGCCAGGCTTTTAAGCTTTTTAAGTTTTTTAATAAGTAATTTATAAGTAATTTTTTAACAACTATTAGTCTTTGATACAAGCCTAAGTTAATAAGAAAAAACTTTTTAGAATCTATTTCTATACAAACACTTATCTTACAGATAAAATTGTTTTAACCAATAACCATTTAGTTATAGTTTTTCCGTTCTAAAAAAGG
Organism: Blastocatellia bacterium; assembly: GCA_023265235.1. GTDB lineage: Bacteria > Acidobacteriota > Blastocatellia > Chloracidobacteriales > JADJPF01 > JADJPF01. The sequence continues at coordinate 3,745 of JAHFUF010000167.1, read as the reverse complement.
ACAACTTTGTGTCTAAATATAACAATGAAGATGATTATTTAAACTTACAACAACCAAAACAAGTAGATGAATTTGCCTTAGGAGAAACCAACTCTGACTCAATAGAAGAAAAATCTCCTATGCCACATTTTTTTTACATAGTCCCTTTAGTTGTAGGTTTTGTCATATTAGTAGGATTAGGTCTATCTATTTTTGTCATGCGTGCTTGGGAGCAAACCCCACTACCAGAAATAGATACACGTAGTATTAGAGTAATAGAACCTAGTGCGTCTTCTGTTAAAGCAAGCGAAAAAACTGTTAAACTAAAGGATAATAATCCTTCAAACTCTGTGAATGTTACTAGCTCTACAACCCCTATAACTATAAACCCTGGTGTAAGTACACCTAGTGAAATACTACAGCCAGTTAATGTTATTTTGTCTCAGGTAATGCCTGCAATAGGGATGGTTTTAGTAAAAACCTCTAGTAAAGTAAATTCTGGTTCTGGCTTTATTTTGCGTAGTGATGGGCTATTTGTTACTAATTATCATGTGATAGAAGATGCGCAGGAAATAGCAATTAAGCTAAATAGTAGAGAAAAAGTTAACTTTGCCGATATAATTACTTATGATGCTCAAAAAGATCTAGCAATTCTAAAATTACGTGAAATAGAAAAATACCCTGTTCTAGCATTAGAAGAAAATTTTACTCCTAACCTAGGAGATGACTTGATTGTCTTAGGCTATCCATTAGGGGTTAAACTAGGACTTGAAGTAACTGTATCTACAGGTATTATTAGTAGCATTCGTGCTTTACCAGAGGTTAATTTGATTCAAACCAATGCTGCTATTAATCATGGTAATTCTGGTGGGCCAGTGATTTCACGACGTACTGGAAAAGTTATAGGGATAGTTACTGCTAAAGCTCGTGATAGTGAGTCTATTGGTTTTGCAATAAATGTTAAAGAACTCCAACAAATAATTGATAAATAATATGCGCTCAATAGCACCTGATTACCTTGATCGTCTTGGAATACCTCGTAATACTAAGGAAGAAGAACTAGAAAAATTGCTTATGGCACAAGAAGCCCGTTGTCAGGTTTTACTAAAAATTCCTGTAAAACGTGCAGAAGCGGGTAGTCATTTGGGGTTAATCCAACTAGTTCGCAGTTTGCTAAATGCTGCTACAGTTTCAGATCAACCTTTTGAAATGCCCTTGGACTTTGACCAAACAGAGGCTAATTTATTTACTCCGCCCTCTAAAAATAAACTTTCTCAAAAACCTAAAGAGCTAATTTATGAAACTAATAAGGTTACTAGCGAAGACGAAATAGGGCAACTTCGAGCGATTCTTAATCAATGGGCAGTTAGCATCTCTCATCACGAATATTTGACTTTTGGCAATGATATCAATATTTTAGATATTGAAGAACGGCCTATATACTTAATTGATATTAAGTATCTGTTAGAGACTAGGGAAATAGTTGCAAGAGAAAAGGCTTATTTAGGTGAAGCCTTACCTATAAATACTCCAGTAGTAGCAGGAGAGGTTGCGATTTGGGAGGTAAAGGCTCCTAATCCAATAGGGTTTGAACCAAATAGAGTAGAAAGAGACATTGCTGCTTCACGTCAAAAAGCAAGTTGTCCTAGCTGTGAAGGCAAGGGCGAAATGTGGTGTGTTGCTTGTCGTAGTACAGGACAAGTAGCTTGTAATCAATGTAATGGAAAGTATCAATTCACCTGTCCTAGTTGTGATGGTAAAGGCCAAATAGAGGGAAACCAGCGCAGAATGGATTGTAAGCAATGTCGAGGCATTGGTGTAGCTATTTGTGGTTATTGTCGCGAAGGGTTGGCTCAATGTAGTACCTGCAAAGGGTATAGACGTATTTCTTGTCAACCTTGTAGTGCAAAAGGGGAATTATTAAGTTTTCTTGCTTTAATAGCTAATTACAAAGCCCAAAATATCAACGCTACAGTTTTTTCGCCAGATTTCCCTGACTATGCCCGTAAACAATTTAACCCTGAACAAGAAAAGAAAGTGGTTTTCTCCCAAGAAGGAGAACGTTATGTTAATTCTAAGCTAATTAATGAGATCAAGCATTTAGACTTACGCAATAAAATAATGCAATTAGTTGAGCAGCGACTGATAACTAGTTTACAAGGGCAGAATAATATAAGGATTAGCAAGCATTTAATTGAAGTAAGAGCCTGTCCTACAATTTACTTAAAGTACAGCTTTGAAGAGACTCCTTATGAACTTTGGATAGTAGGTTCAAATAATCAAGTTTGTTGTAAGACTAGTCCAATTCATGAATATGACAAAAAGCTTGCTGAGTTAGCTAAGGAGCAAATGATAAATAACAATTTCTTAAACTCTATAGAGCTACTTTCAGATGCTTTTCGCCATACTCCTAATTCTGCTAGTGCTTTGGTTGTAACAAATGATTGCGTAAAGAAATTACAAGAATTATTAAAAGTAAAAAATTACTATCAGGTGATTACTGTTGCTAGTCAAGCTCAGAGGTTTTTAGGAGATAAATTAGCAGTTAATTTTATTCGGTTAAGCCGACAAGTTGCATTAAATATGCGGTTGGAATATGTTACAGCTAGCATAGGAACAGGATTGCTAGTAATGCTAATTACTTATATTGTAATGGGGGTTAATGGTAATTTTTATGCTCGCTCGACTATGCTGCAAATGAGCCTAATATTAATAATTGTTGTTACAGGGTTTGCCTGGTTTTTTGCCACTCAATTAGCCTCACAACTTGCGCGTATCTTACTTGCTACTGTCATTAGTCTAGCTCTAGTAATTGGTAGTAGTGTATTTAGTTTAATTGAACAGGATAGCTATCTAAGTAGACGCAAAGAAGAAATCAACTTAAGATTTTTTGGACAAGACAATTATCAAGCCTCCAAAGCAGCAATTGAACCGCTAGAAGCATTACTAGTAAATTTTCCCAAAGATTGGCAAGCCCGCTTAATGTTAGGGCGTGCTTATGTAAGAGCTACTTATTATGAGAAAGCTATTCAGTGTTTGACTGTAGCAATAACTCTAACTAATGGTAAAGAAGCTGAAATACACAACGAATTAGGTTTAGCATTACTAGGAAAAGGCGATAGGGTAAATGCAATAAAGTATTTTGACCAAGCCATAAACTTACGTTTACCTAATAGATACCGTGAGGCTTACCAAAACTTTGCTCGCGCTTTGGATATGGGCTATATTGAAGGTGCTACTTTTGGGATGGGTCGTAGTGATGGTAGTTCTTTAGACGCTCCTGCACATAATGTTACGGTCGAACCATTTATGATTGACAGGTTTGAAGTTACTAATAGGGAATATTTAGAGTTTGTAAAAGCTACTAAACATATTACTCCTACTAGTTGGTCAAATGGTGAACCTTTACTAAGGGCAGAAAAAATGCCTGTTGTGGGTGTAACCCTATTTGACGCTAGGGCTTTTGCCACATGGCGGGCAGAAAAAACAGGGCTTCCATACCGCCTACCAAATGAAGCAGAATGGGAACTAGCCGCAAGAGGAGCAAAAGCAAGAAATTTTCCTTGGGGTAATGATTGGAACGGGGCTTTAGCTAATGTAAAAGGCAAAGAAGGTCGACTTAATACTGTAGGAGCTTTTCCTAGAGGAGCTACTCCTGAAGGAGTAGAAGACTTGATTGGTAACGCGGCAGAATGGGTAGATGATACATTGAAAGTTTATCCAGGTAGTAAAGCATTAGTAACAGGGGAATTGTGGGTTTCTCGTG
>JAHFUF010000786.1 GCA_023265235.1 Blastocatellia bacterium | reverse complement strand
CGAAAATGTTTCATCTGTTCCTGTTAAAAGAATCAAAAACTCTGCATTAACCTCTGCTAGTTTTTTCTCAGTATATTGATATAGCGGGCTGTTTTCATCAATAGGATGAACAATTGTCCAGCTCGAAGGAAAAAAAACTACTTTGTTTCTCTCTAAAAGCAAGCTATAGAAACGACGCTGCTTTTTACCATTCACTAATTCGTCTTGGGTAAAAAGTACTTTTGCTTCTAGCTCAATAATTTGATTTTTTAGCCCATTAGTAATGCGAAACTCAAAAGCAGTAATACCCTGGTAAGGGGCAACGATAGCAAACTTACTAAAAATTATTTTCGCTGTTGGGCGAGAAAACCTAGCAAATAACAAGCCTGTTGCCATCGCTACCCACAATAAACCCATTAGTGATTCAATTGTTACTATCATATTAGCAGCAAAATTAACTGGGATTACATGCCCATAACCAATAGTAGAAAAAGTTTGAACACTAAAGAAAAAAGCCTCAGTAAATTTTTCAACCATTGGTTTACTAACCAAACCGCTTAAACCGTTTTCACCGCATAACAAATAAGCAAGAGCAAAAATAAAATTGGATAAAAAGTAAGATAAAACCACTAGAGCTAAAAATTTTACCCAAGATACTGTAAGCAAGAAATGGTAAAGGCTTAAAGATGCCCAAAACCCTAACCCTTCACGCCTAACATTAAAACTACCATCTCGATTAAGTAATCGCTGACGGCTTTCTTGGGTAACAATAGCCCCAAAACCAAGATCTTTAGGCTCTTCTCCACTATTTACTTTAGTAGAGGAAATGTTAGTGATTTCATTATTTAATTCTGTTAACAATGGCTACCATCCTAAAAGTTTAGAAAATCAATCCCAAGTACGACTAGAATTAATTTTATCTTTATTTCTAAAGGCTTTTTCTAAATCTACATTGAAATAATTGGCTAGGTCTAATAAATAGCTAAACACATCAGCAAACTCCTCTTCAAGATTAACATTTTTTTCTTTGGCTTTTTCATCATATAACCCTTGGTGCTTCCTAATAGCTTTTGCCAGTTCACCTATTTCCTCTGTAAACAACAAAAATATTTCTAGGTGATTATTTTTATCCCAATTTCTCTCTTTACATACTTCTTTTATATATTCTTGTATGTCTGGTAGCGTAGGCTTTTCTTTTAGCGTAGCCATCTTTTTATTATCCTTTTATAAATTTATTAAATGAAGGGCGAACGGTTCGCCCTTCATTTATAATCAATGGTTTAGCTAGTCATCAGTCATCATTACGATTATATTCTGTAACTGCCCAAAGAAGCAGAGACAAGGCTTGAGCAGCAGCAGCAAGATAAGTAAGAGCCGCAGCGGTAAGTACTTTTTTAACAGGAATTAGCTCTTGTTCAGACAAAAACCCAGCTTGTCTCAAAATAGCAACAGCCCTATTAGAAGCGTCAAACTCTACAGGAAGTGTGATTAGTGTAAAGAGAAAGGCTAGAGTAAAAAGCACAATACCTGCAAGCATCAATACCTTACCAATAAAAACAAATTTTATTAGTATAAGCCCTATAATAAAGATGATATAGGCAAAGTTAGACCCAAAGCTTGTAACTGGAACTAGCGCGCTACGCAAATACAACGGCAAATAGTTTTGATTATGTTGTAGGGCATGTCCAGCTTCGTGAGCAGCAACACCTATAGCAGCCAAAGATTTACCGTGATAATTTTCAGGTGAAAGCCTTAAAGCTTTTTCTAACGGATGATAATGATCACTTAACCATCCTTCTGTTATTTCTACCTTAACATTTGTTATTCCATTTTGACGCAAGATAGCTTTAGCTACATCAGCCCCTGTCATTCCTGAATAACTACCAATATTAGAAGCCTTGTTATAGGCGTGTTTTACCCAAATCTGTGCTATTACCGCTAATAATAAGGCTGGCAAACTAAACAATATGTAAATAAACATATTTCACTCCTTAAGTGTCAAATTTTACTTTACTAGGATGCAATTAACTAAACCATTATGAACAATTTTACCCTAAGCTTTAGTTGCTTTAGAGTGTTACTATTTGCAAAACCTTACATATATTTGCAAAAATAATAACGCTATCCCTTTAGCCTTGCCATCAATGTTAGAAAAGTCAGACGAATTTGGAGAAAACAAAATGAGTAAGTATTTTATTTTGATATTTGTTGTGTTTGGTTTATTGGTAATGTTAGGTGTTGCCAAAGAAAAAATCTCTAGACCCCTCCCTATTGATAACCAGCAAATGAAACTTCCTGATAGCCAACACACTAAAAGCGTCCTAGTAGAGTTGTTTACATCTGAAGGTTGTTCAAGTTGCCCTCCTGCCGATAAAGTTCTAGAAGAACTCTCAACCGAGCAACCTATTGCAAACACTGAGATTATAGTTCTAAGTGAACATGTAGATTATTGGAATAGGCTAGGTTGGCAAGATCCTTATTCGTTAAATGAGTTTAGTCTTCGCCAAGATACCTATGCACAAGCCTTTGGAAATACTAGTGTTTATACCCCACAAATGGTAATTAATGGCCAACATGAGCTTGTAGGTAGTGACAAACAAAAAGCCCTAGGGTTAATAGATAGGAATGTTGATAGGTCAACCTATGATGTAAAACTTAGTTATAAGGAAAATACAAAAAGCTCTCTAGAAATTGCTATTGACATATCAAAGCTTCCATTAGCATCAAATAAAACTAATAGTAACACTAGTGATATTAATGACGTTATGTTGGCAATAGCCGAAGACAAACTACAATCTAGTGTAATACGAG
>JAHFUF010000166.1 GCA_023265235.1 Blastocatellia bacterium | reverse complement strand
TCATTGGCAAACGGCATAAGCTTGATCGATGGCAAGGAATAATGTTTTTGCTTGCTTACGTTATTTATATTGCTTACTTAGTAAAGCGTGGGTAATGGCTAAAAACTGTAATAATAAAAAAATTCTAAGCAAAACAAATGGTATTACTAATAAAACTGGCTTACAATTGAGAGAAGTTTTGTATTAGTTAATTTTTATTTAAGACAAAACCTCTATATCTAAAGTCTCTATATCTAAAATCTCTATATCTTTAGCTGTACCATATTTAGACTTATGCTAAAATTGGCAATTCAAAAAAAATTAAGCAGGCACAGTTTTTAAGGCTTATAAATTTTACGTGCTCGGAGGCAGTGGCATGAAAGAGTGTGCCTATTGTAATCGCTGTTTTGATGATGATGTAACAGTCTGTCCTAAAGATAGCCAACCATTAATGGAAACATTGGCGGGTAGTTGTATAGTTGATACTAAATATCAACTAGAAAGCTGTATAGGTAGAGGAGGAATGGGTGCAGTTTATCGTGCTAAACACATTCACCTTAACCGACCTTTTGCTATTAAAACAGTTCTACCTGAGTTTGCTAGCCGTGATCCACAAGCCAAAGAACGTTTTTTACAAGAAGCACAAGCTGCTGCGGCAATTCAACATCCTAATGTAGTAGCAATTACAGATTTTGGAGTTACTGGTGATAAGCTTTTTTATTACGTAATGGAGTATATTGAAGGTAACAGTCTAGGAGATATATTACGTAAAGAAGGAGCAATGGCACCAGATAGGGCTTACAAAGTTTTTAAGCAAGTATTGGCGGGAATTGGTGCTGCTCATCGCCTACATATGGTTCATCGTGACCTAAAGCCTTCTAACATAATGCTAACAACCTTAGCTAACCTTCAAGATGATTTTAAGATCCTTATTCCATTAACAGATGAGCCTGAAGAGAAAAAAAATACTGATAATGAAATCGCCAAAGTAGTAGATTTTGGTCTAGCACGTTTTGTTAAAACAGCAGTTAACCGTAGTTCAGAACTCCAAGAAGGCGGTTTAGTTGGTTCACCTCTTTATATGTCACCAGAACAGTGTGAAGAAGCTAGTAATGTTGATGAGCGATCAGATATTTATAGCCTAGGCGTTATTCTCTTCCATATGCTTACAGGTGAAGTACCATTTAAGGGTAGTTCTTTAACAGCAGTACTTAGCGCGCATTTACTAAAATCTCCTCCTTCCCTGCGTAGCATTAAACCGGAAATTCCAGAGAAACTAGAAAAAGTAGTATTAAAAACTTTAGCGAAAAAACCTGATTTACGTTACCAAAATATTTCAGAATTTGCTGAAGATTTTGATGTAGCAATGAGTATTTACGCTACTCCAGAAGGACAAAAGCTAAATGTAGTAGTTCAAACAGTCCCGCCATCTTGTGAAATATATATAGATGATGAGTTTCGTGGTCGTACTGGCCCAGAAGGCCGTTTAGTTGTTAAAGGGCTAAAAGCCGGTTCACACAAAGCACGTATCACCCTAAAAGGATGTTTAGATTGGGAACAAGCTTTTACTGGAGGTGCCGGAGATTTTAATCTCTCAGCAACTTTACAAAGAAAAGAAGATATTGCTCTAGCAGCATCTGCCAAACTCCAAGGCAAAACATCTAACACTACTCGCCGCCTCCCTGAAGCACGCATGGAAAATACTGATAGTGTCTATTATCGTGCTATTCCTAACCAAGCACCTGAAATATCTTACCTAGACCTTGTACTAGGCATAGTATCAATACTAGTGACTTTAACTATGACTAGAGCTTTCGATAACATTGATCCTCTTTCTGCTGCTATTAGTCAAAGGTCTGGCCTACCAATCGAGTCTATAGTTAGTTATTTAGTAATCCTTACTGTAGTCGGTTTTAATCTTTCAATTATCATCCCTGACCAATTACCAAACTATCGTAATAGTATTATATTTGGCAGAATTTTTAATTTTACTAGCTTGCTGCTAATTTTAACTATAATTCTTCCATTAATCATTGCTACCATATTTAAGTTTTTTAGCAATACAGAAAATGTCCCTCCAATTGCTTGGTTTGGTATGCGTGCCTTGGTCATTGGCTGCTGTTTACTTCTCCAACAACAAGCAAAATCCAGGCGCAAAGTAGGGTTTTTAAGCTAATCTTAATTTAGTGGCTTGGTAAATATACGTGTATTCCTCTTGCTATTAAATCTGACATTAGCAATAATGACTGGCAATTGTGTTTGGTTATTAAACTTCATTTCTAGAAAACCACAATAATTTCTTTTATTTCCCTGATATTTAATGGTGTTTTGGTATTTGATTCTTAAGACTCTTATGTAAAACTTTGTTGCCTCGCTAAAATGGGAAAATTTAGCACCTTATTTTAAGGAGGATAAACAGTGTTGGCGGAAACAACCATATCCATTGAGCGCAAACTGCAAATGTATGCAGCGCGTGAGCGCATCCTAGACCGAATTAACCCAGAAATTAATAAAGCAATTGATTTACATAAATTCTTGCAAGCTACTGTAACTGAACTAGGTAAAATGATGGAAGTAGATCGTTGTGATATGATGGTTGTGCGTAAAGACGCAGAATTAAAGATAGACTTTGAATATCGTGCCAATCAAAATATTCCTTCTTCATTAGGACTAAGCATCCCTTTAGAGTTACAACGCTTAAGCCGAACCCTTAATTTAACTGCACCAATTGCTATTAATGACACTCAAACCTCTAATAGAGACCCTATTTTCCGGCAACTAGCCGAAGGTGTACAAACTCGCTCGCTTTTAGTCGTTCCAATAACTTTAAGTAATGAGCTACTAGGATTTTTAGGTTTTCATCAATGTGAACGTGTTAGGGCTTGGGTAAAAGACGAAATAGAATTTGTTGAATCTATTGCTCGCCTTATTGCTGTTGGTTATCAATACACTCGTATTTATCAGGAAAAAGAAAAAGAAGCAGAAATCAACAAAGTGCTACTAGAAATTGCCAATGATATAAATGTCCAAAGAGACCTAGCAGCAATAACTGCACATACTGTAAAGCGGTCTTTAGCAATACTAAAAGCAGATTTTGGTTGCCTAGCAATGCTAGATTCTACTAAACAAATCTATTTTGATGCTGTTAGTCAAGTAGGAGCTAGCGGGCAAGTTTCTACAACTAATAATAATCTTAGCCCTTTGGCTTTAAGCGAGTACCCGTTTTTACGTCGTACTTTTTCTGATAAACGAACTTTAGTTTTACAAAGTGCTGAGACTAATGATATTTCTCGTTTTTACTTACAAAAACTTTTTACAGGTCAAGCGGCTTTGATTGCTCCTGTCTTAATTAATAACCGTGTTCTAGGGGTTTTGGTGCTAGTTTGGTCTGAAAACCGCCGTCCCTTTACAGATTTTGAAGTAAAGCTTGCAGAAGGCATTGCAAGCCAAATTGCAATAGCACTGGAGCGCGAACAGCTTTCTGCTGAAGTACTACAATTAAGACGAGAATTAAAAGGTCGCCAAGCCAATAATGTAATGATTGGTTCTAGTGATAAAATTCGCCAACTTATTGAAAATGCTCTAAATGTAGCTGATACCTCTAGCACTGTACTACTTGAAGGAGAAACTGGTACTGGAAAGGAAGTCTTGGCGGTTTTTATTCAACAAAACTCTTCGCGTAAAGACGGGCCTTTTGTAAAAGTAAATTGTGGGGCAATTGCGGAAAGCCTGATGGAATCAGAGCTTTTTGGTCATGAAAAAGGTGCTTTTACTGATGCTCGTAGTCGTCGTATTGGTCTTTTTGAAGAAGCTAATTTTGGTACACTTTTTCTTGATGAAGTAGCAGAAATGAGTCCAGCCGCTCAAGTTAAGCTTTTACGGGTACTTGAAGACAATACTTTTACTCGTGTAGGAAGCAATGAAACAATCAAAGTAGATGTAAGAATTATTGCTGCTACCAACGTCGACCTAAAAGAAGCAATTGAACGAGGCAGATTTCGCCCAGATCTTTACTATAGACTTAATGTTTATCCTATTCGATTGCCTGCTCTAAGAGATAGAAAAGAAGATATTCCACTCCTAGCAATGCATTTCCTAGATTTACATAGTAAAAACACAGGAAAGTCTTTTTCTGGTATTTCAGATAGTGCTCTACAGTTATTAAAAGCTTATGATTGGCCTGGTAATGTCCGAGAATTAGACCGAATTATCCAACGTACAGCCATTCCAGCTAAAAGCCGTATCCTAACAGTAGAAGATTTTCTTCCTATAGAAATATTTCAATCTCTAGCACCTCAAGTTAATACTCCAGAAAACTTAAAACTAGAAATTAAATTAGGGACATCTTTAGAAATGGTTGAACGATGTCTAATCGAGCAGACTCTAACCTTTACTCAAGGTGATAAGTCTCGTGCTGCAACACTTTTAGGAATTGGTAGAAAAACCCTCTACAGAAAACTAGAACAATACCAACAGGAAAAATAATTTCTTTTTAGTCTTTTAACCTTTATTTCATTGGCTTAGTTGGCTCAAAGTGAATTGTTATAGCCATTTGTCCAAATTTTTCTTTTAATTTACTCTCAATTTGTTCTGTTAACCTATGTGCTTGTTCTAGGGTTTCTGGTGTAACTAATATTACCATTTCAACAAAAAGATCTCCGGCTCTACCACGCGAGCGAATACTATGACAGGCTTTTACTCCTTGAACTTCTACAGCTAAAGATTCTATCTCGGTAGAATCAAGACTAGCAGCATCAACTAAAACAGGAATAGTTTGACGAAAGATTTGAAAACTTTGATAAGCAATAAACCCTGTTATTGCTAAAGCAAAAAGTGCGTCTACACGCTTATACCCTAAATAGCTAAAAAATAAACTTGTTACAACTGACAAACTTACGTAAATATCTGACATTGTATGACTAGCATCAGCAATTAACAAATGACTATTTAATTTTCTTCCTTTCTCTGCTTCATAACGTGCCACCACAAAATTAATTATTATTGTCAGAGCCATAATAAAAAATGTAATCTGATTAATCTTTAGCACCCTAGTCTGCTCTGTAAAAAGCTGTTGTAACGCTTGGCTACCTATTTCAAAACAAGTTACTGCCAAAAAACCGGCAATAAAAAAAGCTCCTAAAGTTTCAAACTTAGCATGCCCATAAGGATGTTCTTTGTCTGGCGGGGCTGTTGCATAGCGGATAATGAATACCCCAACAATATTATTGATAGCATCAATGCTAGAATGAACTGTATCTACAATTATGGTCAATGATGAAGACAACCAACCTGCAATTAGCTTAATCACCACTACTAGTATGTTTAATAACAAAATAATTAATAGGACTCTTTCTACTTCTTGGGCGTAGCTTTTCTGATTAAACATTGTACTTACACACATTAAATATCCCCTAATAGCTAGCGTATTAATAAACAATTACATCATATAAACCCAACTAATTACCATCAAACATTATGCCATTAGAAATTATTGAAAATAAAAACAGGTATATAAGTTGCTCATAAATACTTATAGAAAGGAGATATTTATGAATACCAAAAGAGCCTTAACTAATAAATTATACTATAAGCCAACTAGGGTTAATAAGGTTTTAAGATTAACTAAATTAACCAATGAGCAAAATATAATAAATAGACTCACGTCTCAGCGCAGAAAACTTCGCACTCAACTATTAGTAGAATCATATGTTGATAATTGGCCTTATATCAAGGTCTTATCAGAAAAATTACGCGGAAGGCTACTTCATCAACTACGCCTAGTGAATGAGGCTCTAGTAAGAAAAAATAAGGTTCAGCAGCGCAATAGAAAAAAGAAACAACGATTAGCTAAATAAATAATTACTGTGGTTTTTCTATGCTAATTTGCTAGCAGTTTAAGATACTAACAAGCAGTGGGAAAATCCGCATTATGTTGGGTAAAAACTCATAGGTTCAATAGTTTTATCATCTTAACAAACATTTAAGTGTAATAGTAAAATGATAAACCTTGATGTACCACCTAATTAACCCTTTATTTTCAATCAAATATATATTTATTTTAGTTTTTTAGAAACTTTATTAAGATATTTTTTTAATTGGTATATCTGTTGCCTAGTAGGAGGTTTAAAGAAGTTGGAAGGAGTTGAAAGGAGGCCGCCCTAGGGCGCGAAAATATTATGTCAACAGCTAAGTCCCAAATATCCCCTTCACTAACATTACCTAAGGTAGATATAAAAAACATTCTTTGTGTTAGTACACTTACCCCAGAATCATCTGAAGCCTTAGACTATGCCATACTCTTAGCCCGTTCATATGATGCCAAGCTTTTTTGTTTACATTCAGTTGAAACACCATTAGATAATTATCAGGAACAATTTACTCGGATTGAAAATCGTTTTACTTATGCAATGGCAAATTATTTGAACCCAGTAGATCCCCCTATTTTAGACTGGGAAATTCTTGTAGAAGAAGGCAACGCTGCTAATAAAATTGTTGAAACAGCTATAAAACAAAAGATTGATTTAATTGTAATGCTTTCACGCCGCCGCCCATTAGGAGCAGCCCTTTTAGGTTCTACGGCTGAGTCAGTTTGTAAATCCGCTCCTTGTCCTGTACTAGTAATTCACCCAGAAGAAACTGCTTGGACTAATCAAGAAAATGGAAAAGTAGAAATCTCTCGTATTTTGGTTGGTTGTGACTTTTCTGAATACTCAAAGCTAGCTTTTGCTTATGCTCTAAAATTTGCTAGCACTTACACGTCAGAAATAGATTTAGTACAAGTCCTACCTAAAGACATTCGCAACTCTTGGTCGCCAGTTTTAGGTAATCCAATACATCAAAGTATGACTAGGATGGAAGCACTTATTCCTGAAACAGTAGAAAATAAAATTAGCCGGTTTGTTGCTGAAGGAGAAGCCTACCAAGAAATACTAAATCATGCAAAAGACAGGAATGTAGACTTAATTTGTATTGGTGCACATGGAAAAGATTCTAAACAAGAATATTTGTTTGGTACAACAACAGATAAAATCCTACGTGTTGCACCTTGTCCAATACTAGTAACTCGTTTTTATTAAACTTAAAGGTTTTTCTTCCCTCAAATATGTGTTGTTCTTAGTGCTCTTTAGTTAAAGCGTTTTAGGGTTTAGAGGTTAACTCTAAACCCTATTATTCTTCTAATAACGCCAAAAATAGTGCCAATTATAATCAAAGCTAATGTTTTTGCCTGATTCTAAGGTTGCTTTCCAACTAACTTTCCCTACACCATTAAATTGATATGACCAAGAAGGCCAATTATAAGAATAACTTCCATAAGAACTACTAGCTAAACCTAGAAAACTATCGTCTTCCAAAATATTAATATTTTTAACCTCACCATTGGTTGATGCACTATCAATACTACCTAAAATATAACGATTTATTTCTAGATAAACAGGTTGTTTATAAAGGTTTGTCAGATTAATTGAACTAGATAGATCTACTCGGCTATAGTCATTACCTTGCCATTTTACTGCGTTAGGGATTCGCTTTGTTTCTGTATCAGTTTTTTTGGCTAAAATATTAATTGCTTTTGTAATCTCTAAGTCTGTGCTTGCTCCAATAGCAGTATAAGTAAGCATCCCTTCAGCCAATACTGCATCATCACGAATAATTAGCGCAGGTGCTGTAGTAAAAGGGTGACTACCACTATTATTAATTCTAATTTTATGTGTTGCTTTAGGAGTTCTCATTAAGCGAGCAAGTTCTAATTGTTGTTGATTATTAATAGTTCCTGAGAGTTCTGATGGTGGAGAAAAAGGTAGATCAACTATGTAAACATCTTTATATTTTAGGGTTTGCTCAGCTAGAGTAAAAACCATTCTTTCACCTTTTTTTAGGCTAATATTTTTTAGCTTAAACACAAACAAATCTTCTGTTTGTCCTGCATTTGGAATATCTGGCCCAAGGTTTTCTTCTCTAGCTTGAGTGCTAGAATCAATAGCTTGACTACCAATAACCTGTTGTCTAGTAATATCATTATTATCAAGACCATCAATTGAAACACTATTACTACGTATATTATTTAATCTTCCTGTATCATTTCCAAAGTATTGAGATAGCTGTGCAGCGGTTTGTTGTAGGGCTATTGGGTCTATTGTGCCCTTAAAAGCAAATGTTGGAACACCAATTATCAAGTTTACATTCACATCCTCTAAATCAGCTAGCTCATTCAATAAAGTTGCTTGAAGTTTCATTACTGCGTTGCCATTACCATCTAAGCTAATCCTATAGCTAGGTATCCAGCGAATCCCTTTTTGTATATAAACCAATCCTACTTTGGCCGCTTGAGCAGATTTTTGTTTTCCCCAATCTAAGCGTAAGGTCATTTGGTTACGAAATTCTTCTTCTGTCAATTTAGGATTAAAAGAATTCTTAAACGTAACATCTTGTATTTGATCTATAGCTAATACTTTGGTACCACTAGGTGTTTTTAAAAGGACTAAATCAGCCT
Source organism: Blastocatellia bacterium (assembly GCA_023265235.1). Classification (GTDB taxonomy): domain Bacteria; phylum Acidobacteriota; class Blastocatellia; order Chloracidobacteriales; family JADJPF01; genus JADJPF01. Next base: position 494 of record JAHFUF010000166.1, on the reverse strand, counting down.
TTTTAGATAATTGCTCAGGGCTATTAGGAGCAGAGGTTTTGGCTATTTCCTCAGAACTACGAGTAGGAATAGCTAATATAGTTGCTATATATCTTTCACTAGGTGTATTGCTGCCGATGGGTTTTTCTGTAATTAGCACTTCCGCCCCAATGTTAGCAGCAATTAAAGCTTGTATGGTTAGCGCGGTTCGTTCAACAGCAACTTTTTTATATCCAGTAGATACACCTATAAGTTTAGCGTTTGTATCTGCTGAATAAGGCCAAAAAGTACCTAAAATAGGGTTAGGCAAATAATCAACTAAAACATCTCCATTACCATTTGTCGCTAAAGATCCTTCGTGCAAAACAAAAACATGCCCATCCTTAAAAACAGAAATCTCTTTGATAGGAATTTTACGCGAATCAGCAAAACTATTATTTGTAAAGGTTAAATTAATTAATAGTACTAGTGTTAGCACCACAAAACATTGAATAGTATTTTTCATAAACGCCTCC
>JAHFUF010000165.1 GCA_023265235.1 Blastocatellia bacterium | reverse complement strand
TTTGGTATGGATATTCAATAAGTACGGGCAGACCTATGTATCTGCCTTTCTTATTAAATTAACGCCCAGAGATAAATCACTGGGCTATTGTCAAATGCCCCTAACAGGGCATTAAAGACTTAAGGTTCTTTTAGAATCAATGGGTTACAAAGTAAATTCCATGTATATTAAATTCCATGTATATTAAATTATAAACCTATTAGCTTCGTTTTTCTGCTGTAAGTAAAGTAGCTTTGATTGAAACATCAAAATCATATCCATTGCGATCTCTTTCAATAATTTGCTCTAAAGATTTACACACAGCTTCTAATTTATCGCTAGGAACAATACTAAGCCACTTTTTAAGAAAGATGTCTTCCATTAACGGGGAAACAAAAAAATCCTCTGCCTTTTTATAAGTAAAAACTTCTTTGTTTATATAACTATTAATATTTTTTAACCCTGCGGTTTGAAGTAGTTTTTCGTTGATAATAGGAGCAGTGCATTCATTAATTAATTCTTCTAGTGGGAGTTGTAATTCTTCAGAAAGATTGGAGTAGTAAAGAGCTTCCCAAAAAATAGAAAAAAATTCATCAAAGCTTCCCTGACTAGCAAAGTAAACTACCAATCTAGCCTTAGGCTTAGCGACCCTTACTAGCTCAGGAAGCTCTTTAGCTAGTTTATCACTAAGTAGTAGCGAAACATCAGTAATTATCAAATCAAAACTATTATCAGGAAAAGCTAGTTGATTGGTTGACATAGCAGAGAACGTTATATTATCTACTTTTGCTATTGAAGTCTTAGCATTAGCTAGGTTTATACATTCTTTACTTTCATCAATGGCAATGACGCTACCTTTATTAGACAGCATTTTTGCCATTTCAATTGCATGTCCTCCTGTCCCACAATGAACATCTAGGACTTGCCCTGATTTAGGCAAACCACATTTTTCATTAAAAAACCTATCAAAACAATCTCGCCAAACTGGCATAATATAAAGATCATAAAGATAGGCCAATTCTTTATCATTTCTTGACACAAAAAACCTCTAAATATGTAATTTTCGGCTAATATAGCATAGCTTTAACCGCTTAGCGATAGGACTAAGAGCGCAAAGGGCTTCTTATGTCTTAGATAATTTTAAGAATATAAAGCTAAGATAACTAGGTTTTTAACTAGGTTTTAAGTAGGTTTTAAGTAGGTTTTCTAGATCTAAAGTTTAGTGATATTGACACAGAAAGTAAAACGCCTAGAATTAATTGTCTATATCTTAAATTAATCATTTTTAATCAAATCGAGGTTTTGACAAAACACATGTTCTCGCAATTTTCCTCATTACTCAAATTACTGCCACTAGCAGTACAGAGTGACGAGCAGTTTTATCGCCCTATTACTCCTATATTACCTGGTTTAGAAAAATTTGCCCAAACTAATAATATTAGCTTTCTCTACTCATTTGATACCTTTGATCTAATAATTATTTCGCTCTATTTTGGGATTTTGTTTATTTTGTCCATATATGGGTTTTATAGACTTAAACTAGTGTACACATTCTTTCGCTATCTTAAACATGCCCCCAAGCCAAAAGGTGAGTTTTCATCCTTACCCAAAATAACTGTTCAATTACCGCTTTTTAACGAACTCTATGTTGTAGAAAGATTAATCGCTACTACTACAGCAATAGATTACCCTATAGAGCTATTAGAGATTCAGGTTTTAGATGATTCAACAGATGAAACAGTAGAAATTGCGGCTCAAGTTGTAAAAGAATATCGTGAAAAAGGCTTTGACATTTCCTATATTCATCGTACAAACCGAACAGGGTTTAAGGCAGGAGCATTAGAAGCAGGCTTAAAGGTTGCTAAAGGAGAATTTATTGCTGTTTTTGATGCTGATTTTCTTCCTACCAAAGATTGTCTAAGAAAAATGATTCACTTTTTTACAGACGAAAAAATAGGTATGGTACAAATGCGCTGGGCCCATATAGATGGCGATTACAGCCTGTTAACTAAAATTCAATCTATTATGTTGGATGGTCATTTTGTTGTAGAGCAAATGGCACGTAATCGTTCTGGAAGCTTTTTTAATTTTAATGGCACGGCTGGAATGTGGCGACGTGAAGCAATTGAACATTCTGGAGGCTGGCAACACGATACATTAACCGAGGATACAGACTTAAGCTATCGTGCGCAGCTAATGGGCTGGCACTTTGTTTATTTATTAGACGATCCTGTACCAGCAGAATTACCAGTAGAGATAAATGCTTTTAAGGCACAACAACGCCGTTGGGCAAAGGGTTTGATTCAAGTAGCAATAAAACTTTTAGGGCGAATTATTCGCAATCCTAAGTTGCCAAAACGAGCAAAAGTTGAATTATTTTTCCGTCTTACTAATAATATTGCTGCTCCTTTGATGATACTATTAGCACTACTACACTTACCTGTATTAATTGTACGTTATAACCAAGGGTTTTTCCATTTACTACTTTTTGATGTGCCAATTTTACTTTTTTCCTCAATATCTGTAATTGCCTTTTATGGTACTGCTCAATATTACTTACACCCTAAAACATGGAAATCTCGCTTAAAGTATCTGCCTTTAGTAATGGGAATGGGCATAGGTCTTACTTTTAGTAATGCACGAGCAGTGTTAGAGGCTTTATTAGGAGTTCAATCTTCTTTTGTACGTACTCCTAAGTATAAAGTAGAAAGTAATCGTGATAGTTGGTTAGCACAAGCAATGAAGTATCGTCGTAGCAAAGGGTTAATTCCTTATCTGGAGGTTTTAACAGCAATTTACTTTGCTTTTACTATTTACTATGCTTTTTCTCGTGGTATTTATGGCACAATACCATTTTTATTTATTTTCCTTTTTGGTTATGGTTATGCTGGAACAATGTCTATGTTCCAGTCTACTTGGCAAAGATTATTTAAGAAATAATTAAAGCTTATTTACTGAGGTGAAAATTTTATGCACTTACAGAATCGTCTTCTAATAACTATTACGCTAACTCTAGTTTTTGCTTTTCTATTTGTTAGTTGGCCAATAAACCCTTCTAAAGCTTGGTCAAAAAAAGAACCTACAGCAACAGTTTTACTAGCAGAACAACCATTAACTGAGTATAAAGCCCGCCGTGAAAAACTGCTGGAAAAAACCAAAAACGGTATTGTAGTAATAATGGGAGAAGAAGAAGAGGACTTAGGAGTAGAAGCTAAATTTCGACAAAACGATAACTTCATGTATTTAAGCGGCGTAGAGATACCTAGCGCAATACTAGTATTAGTACCTGAAGGCTATCAAGGAGCTAAAGAATGGTTGTTTTTACCTGCACCTAATAAGTTTTTAGATCAATGGACTGGCCCACGCCCCCCAATTACAGAGCAAACAGCACAGGCATTTGGAGTAGAAAGAGTTGCTAGCTTAAGTGATTTCCAAAAAGTTATTACTGAAATGCTTACTAGCGAAGCCTTTCAAAAATCTGGTGAGAAACTTTATACAGTTATTCCTCCTAGTGCTTACACTAGATTAATTAGAGAAGAAAAGTTTGTTGAACAAGTGCGTAAAACCAGCACTACTATAAACCTTAATCCTATTGCACCATTTCTAGCTGATCTACGTATGGTTAAAAGCAGCCCTGAAATAGCAATGATTCAGCGCGCAATTGACATAACCTCGTTAGCTCATTCAGAGGTACTAAAAACCGTAAAGTCTGGAATATTTGAATATGAGTTAGAAGGAACAATTTTAGGTCAATTTTACCGCAATGGTGCACAACGCCCTGCTTTTCCTTGTATTGTTGGTTCTGGAGAAAATACTACGATATTACACTATGAAAAAAATCGCAAGAAAATAGACAGTGGTGATTTAGTAGTAGTAGATATTGGGGCTGAATATAATTACTATACTTCAGATATTACACGTACTTATCCAGCTAATGGTCGTTTTAGTGCTCGCCAAAGAGAAATTTATCAACTAGTATTGGACGCTCAAACAACAGCCGTAAAAGCTTTTAAGCTTGGGCAATCTACTATGCATGACCTAGACACAGTAGCCCGTCAAACAATGAGCCAGAGCCTATTAAAAGATTCTAAAGGAAATTCTTTAGAACAACATTTTCCACATGGATTAGGTCATTTTGTTGGAATGTATGTACATGATGTTGGAGACTATAGCCACCCTCTACCAGTTGGAGCAGTAATTACTATTGAACCTGGTATTTATCTACCAGATGAAAGCATTGGGGTTCGTATTGAAGACGACTATTTGGTAACAAAAACTGGTTTAGTAAAATTATCTGAAAATATTCCTAGTACCCCTGCTGAAATAGAAAAACTTATGGCAAAGTAAAAAATAACCCCAGAAAACTCTGGGCTATTGTCAAATGCCCCTAAATGGGGCATTGCTAGTTTAATTAGTACGTTTACGCCTAGTAATAGGACGATGACCGCGAGTTGGTGTTTTTTTAGCAACTGGTTGAACTAGCTTAAGCTCTTTCTCTGTTGTAGTTTGGCTTAAATCAGATGGTTCTTTTATAGGTTCAAAAGGGACCAAAACATCTGCTAATGACAAAGCTCTATCTTTTAAGTGTGCTGCTAGGCTATTGCTATAACGCTCTGCCAAGATTTCATCCTCAGCTAAGTCAAAAACATATTCTCTAAAATTACGTCGCATAAGTTCATCAATAATCTCATGTGCTTGATTAGGAGCAAAAAGTTTACAAGGATTACCAATAACAATATGGTGTATTGGTACTAAGGTTTCTGGAGGTAAATAAGTTTGTATATGAACAATTGCGCCTAAAGATACAGCAGCATTGTGCCCTATCACCGCACCATTAAAGACTGTTGCACCTGAAGCAACAAAAGCTCGATGTTGTAGGGTCGCGCCACAGACATAAGCGTTAGCACCTATTAAAACACGATCTTCCAATATACATGGAAAACTTCTTGTACGACCACCAGCACCACGAATTACAGCGTTCTCCATTACTACTACACCACAGCCTATTTTTACTGGTGCACCTTCGGCTGTAATAACTGCACCATAAAGTATACGAGAATCTGGGCCAATAGTAACATCTCCAGAAATAACAGCATTAGGTGCAATATAGGCAGAAGGATCTATTTTAGGTTGTTTTCCATTATGTTCGATAATCATTTATTTTCCCCTCAATTTCAATAATCATGTTTTAAGCTAAAACAGTAAATTATACAGATAATTCTTTATCCGACGTAAGACGAAAAGCTCCAATTGCAACTTCTAATTGTTCAGATTGCAGCAACATTTCTCTTCCAGCAGTAGAGAGTTGTTCTGAGAGTTTGGTGTTACGTTCTGCTGCTGATTGTACTCGTTCAACAGATTTAACGATTTCTGTTGTAGAGATTGATTGCTCCTGACTAGCAGATTGAATTTCATGTGTAATAATAGTTAACTCTTGAGTAGCTTTTAAGACTGCTTCTGTCCCTGTTGATTGATCAAGAATAACTCCATCAATATAGTTTGAAGTAGTAGAAACACTATCAACTACTATTTCAATTTGAGAGAGTGCAGAAACAACCCTACTAGATTGAGTCAAACCCTCGTTAACCAAATCTGTAGAAAGCCCCATTTGTTTAGCTGCTTGAGCAACATCTTTTTGTACACCACCTATTAGCTCTCCAATTTCTTCAGCAGATTCTGTGGTTCTTTCTGAAAGCTTACGTACTTCATCTGCAACAACACCAAAGCCTAACCCGTGTTGACCAGCACGAGCAGCTTCAATAGCTGCGTTTAGGGCTAACAAGTTTGTTTGCTCAGCAATAGAATTAATAACTTCAACAATTCTACCAATAGCAGCAGCATGTTCACCTAGGCCATAAATCGTATCGGCAGTACTATTAATAGAATTATGAATTTCTCTCATCCCACTAGAAGCTTGTTCTACAGACTCTCGGCCATCTTTAACTACCCCACGAGCAGCACCTACTAATTCTGTTAAGTCTTTAGTTCCAGCAGCGATTCTTTGCATACGTGTAGACATTTGTTGGATAGATGTAGTGGTTTCTGTAACGCTAGAGGCTTGAGATTCAACACTTTTGGCAATTAATCGGATATTTGTAGAAAGCTCTTCAACAACTGAAGCCATATCTTGTACAGCAGCAGCAACTGTTTCTGTGTCTCTTTGTAATTGTTGACCAGATTTAGCCAAAGTAATAGAAATTTCTTTTACTTGAGTAGAGCAGTTTTTTACCTTACCAGCCACCATTCTTAAAAACTGTAACATCTTCTTAAAAGCTTCCCCAAAAGTATCATTAGCCGAATGTACTTGGATTTGTAAGGTAAGATCTCCATCAGCAATTTTATCTACTATCCTAGCAGCTTGCTTTAAGTAATTAATCACTTGATTCATACCTTGAGCAAGTACCCCTATTTCATCTTTTCTACCTTTTAATTCAAGCTCTAACCCAAGATTACCTTTTGCTAGTTCTAAAGTAGTGTAAACTAAATTATCTATTGGCTTTCCTAAAGTGTTTTTACCTATTAGCCAACTAACAAAAGCAACTATAGCAAAACCTATTATTACAAGTAAAGATACATACCAAACCACCTGTGAAAGCTGTGTTTCAGTTTTTTCTAGAGGAAGTACAATTTCTACTACACCTCGCACGTCCCCTATTTTCCAATCTTTTTTTGGAGATTCTGGATGACTATTATGACAATCAACACAAGATTTTTTCATTAAATCTGCTATAGCATAGCGCAAAGACAGTTGACCGTTAAGGTTTTCTACACGATAGAAAGGTTGTTGTGGTAGTTTTTCCAAACTACTTAATGCTTGTTGTTCAAAATCATCATATTTTTCATTTTTCCTAAAAGAAAATGGATAGCGGCTATACAAACGTAATTGGCTACCTGGATGTGCTTGAGCAATCTTTTCACCTAAGATTTTTACTAGGGTAGCAGGTAAGGGTAAAGTATCTCTGCGACTTTCATAATCATAGTTAACATTAAGTCCAGATTCTCTAGCACGCGTTACAATTTCCTCGCTATAAAAAACCCTTAATGTAGTTACTTGCACCGCCAAAGTCTCTGCTGTTTGTAGTTCTATAATTTCTATGCTACGTGATTTAGTGTAAAAAAGTACCCCTAAACACAATGCTACAATTAGTAGCCCTCCTAAAAGCATCACTACTAATTGTTTATTTTGTATTGAATTTATTGCCATAGAGTCACACTTTCTATAAGTCAAACTCCTAGTGCTACCATAAAAACACCTATATGCTAATGTAGGAGCGAACCATTTGCCCTTCTTATCAGAGGCAAATTGCCATGTTTTGTCTGATTTAAGAAAGGCAGACACACAGGTCTGCCCTTACATATAGATAATGATGTTTTATATTTTTCATCTATTTACAAAAAATATTTCTTTAATACAATAAGGTCTAATGTCTATTTTTCGTTTTTTGGACAGGTCTTACCGCTAACAAGTCTTACCATTAATCATTAACAAGCTTTCACTAAATTATGTTATTTCTCATAAAGGCTTTTAATTAGTTCATCTAGTTTACCTATTTCTTGAGCACTTAATATACGGTGTAGGTCTAGTAAAACAACAAGGCGATCATTATGTTTAACTACTCCTGTAATATAACCTGCTCCTGCTTCACTAATTAATTCTGGTGGTGGGCCAATGCTTTCACTAGCCACTCGCACTACTTCTGAAGCAGCATCTACTATTATTCCCATTAATTTATTATCTAGTTCTAAAATAATAATTCTAGTAGTTTTTTCACGAGGGGAGCTAAGGGCTACATGCAAACGTCGCCTCATATCAATAACTGTGACTATTTTGCCACGTAAATTAATAATACCCTCTACAAAGTCATATGAATCTGGCACAGGAGTAATGTCTTGATATGGGACGATTTCTTTAACTAAAGCTATGTCTACTCCAAAACTCTCACCAGCTACCTTAAACAAAATTAATTGTTTAGCCACCATATCAACTCCTTAAATACGAGACTAGGCTCCAAATACAAAACCTCAAATACAAAACTTGTCTAGGTTAATAGCCTAGTAATAACTTCTTTTAACCTAATCGTGGAAATAGGCTTAAGTAAATATTCGTTAGCACCTAAAGAGAGTCCTGCTTGAATATCATGTTCTTCGCCCTTTGTACTAATAATAATAATTGGGACAGTTTTGTTTTCTGAGTCTTGTCTAACTTTAGCAATTAAATCTAGCCCTGTCATATTAGGCATTTTTATATCACTAAGGATTAAATCAAAAGACCCTGCGCAAAACTTTTCATAGCCATCTTTGCCATCTATACCTTCAACAAAGGTTAATGGGCCAATTCCATCAAGTTTACGTACTGCCATAATAAGTAATTGTCGCATAGTAGCAGAATCATCTACTACTAGTACTCTTTTGTCTGCCATCTTTTTATTCTCCTATTATATTTTTTAGTTAGCTAATAGCTCAATATTTTAACTAAGAGCTATGACGTAGAAGATTCATAAACCCTTCAATTGTGCGTAGTTTGCGTTCTGTTCCTTGATAAAGTCTGGCACTTAAGAGTGCAGTTGCTGCATGCCCTGCAAGTAAATTCAAAAGCTCATAATCTAGTACTGTAAAACCTTTCTTATGAGCTAATAATTTGTAAATACTTATAACACCTACTAGTTCATCTATCGCTTCAGAACCAGGTTTAGCCGCTAGAGAAATTTCTAAGGGAATAGAAATTAAATGCTCCCCTTCTGAACTACGGTAAGGCATTTTATTTAGAGCAACTTGTCCTTCAATATCTTTACCTATGGGTATTCTTTTTTTACCTTGTCTATTACCTAGCTCGCCCCCCATAAAGAGTAGTTCTCTATCATCATTAAGAGTAAAAATCGCAAATTCTTCTGCTCCAATTAAATTAATAATGATTTCCCCAATGGTATTAACCACCTTTTGACTCTCCAAGGTAGAATGTAATTGATAGCTAGCAACATATAAGTTTGT
>JAHFUF010000164.1 GCA_023265235.1 Blastocatellia bacterium | reverse complement strand
TCACCCTAATATAATTAATGTTACTGATTTTGGGTTTTCTTCTATTGGTTCAGATAAATTAGCTTACTTAGTAATGGAATACCTTGATGGTAATACGTTAAGCCAGCTTTTGAAAGAAAAGGCCAATTATCATTAGACTTGGTGGTTGATATTGTAGAACAAATTTGTTTAGCAGTAGAAGAAGCACATAAAATCGGTATTATCCATAGAGACTTAAAGCCAGATAATATTTGGTTAGAACCAAATAGACGTGGAAGCTATAACGTAAAAATCCTAGATTTTGGTCTAGCTAAATTGCGTGATGTGCCAAATAGTTTTCAAAATATACAGTTACCTTTATTAGAAAGATTAAGGCTTATTGAAGAAGATCCTAATCAAATTTCTTTGATGTCAATGGTTAGACCAAAAAGCTTATCTAGTGAAGAAACTACACTTAGACAATATAACCCTACTTCAGACTCTGTTGCTCAAGTAACACATGGGAATATTGATCCTAAGACTGTCCCTGTTTGGCTTACTCGCGGCGGAATGGTATTAGGGACTCCGCTTTATATGTCACCAGAACAATGTCATGGTAAGCCATTAGACAATAGTTCTGATGTTTATAGTGTTGGTATTATGACTTATCAAATGTTAACAGGTGAAACCCCTTTTACTGGGGATTTTCATCAGTTAATTGATAAACATACTAATATGACTCCTCCTGCAATAAAGGAAAGAAGAAAAGATCTGCCTGAACCAGTAATTAATTATGTAATGTCTGCTCTAGCTAAAAACCCTATGGATCGCCCCAAAAGTGCAATCGCCTTTGCTACAGCATTAAAAGCTAATGCTCAAACAGAGATCTCATTAATTCGCCAAGCTATTTCTATTTACAGTAATAATTTTGTTAGATTCTTGTCTATGAGTGCACTGGCTTATCTGCCTTTATTTTTGACTATAAAAGCAGCTTTTTTATGGCTAACTCTACCTAGCTGGAAGTTAGTTAAGCTTGATCCTTTTATTGGGTTTGGTGGATTCCTTCTTTTAGCTGTGCCAATACTTCAATTTATTAACTTAGTAAATAGTAGCCTAGTAACGCCTGCTGTGCTTAGAGTACTTAATTTAAGTAATGAGAGTCTATCTTTAAGATTATTGTTTACTGAATTAAAGGCAAAACGAGAAGCTTTTATAACGCCACTAGCAAAAATATTTTTATCTGTGCTAGTAACAATTGTTATTATGATGGTTTTCCATCTTGCTTTTAACCAGAGTAGTCAGTTTCCAGACCCATACAATGCTATAGTTGTAATGCTCCCTATAGCATTACTGGGACTATATACTTTTTGGTTATACAAAGATGCTTCTAAAAATGCTTTATATGGAGTAACTGTCATTACAGAAAATCTAAGCGGCAATGATGCTATTTTTAGATCCAGTTCTCTAGTAAAAAAACTTAAGAAAAATAAAAGGGCTATCTATAGCATTCTAAATGTAATATTTATGGATTTGTTAATTTTGTCCTCTAGTTTGGTATGGGTAGGAAATAAAGTACTTACTAATAAGCCATCTGATATGGATGTTTTTATGGTAGTTTTAGCAGGAGCAGTTGGTTTTTATGCTATAACCTTCTTAGCTGCAATAATTGCACCATTACTTTCCATTGGTTATGCTCTCTTTTATCTCAAAGCTCGTCAAGCTAATGGAGAAACAATAGACGAGATTTTTGAGAAATATCAAAAGTCTATAGGGAAATGAGTTTTTAGCTATTTATCCCAAAGCTTGCTATCTTAATGTAAAAACAATAGATAGTAAGCTTTTTTACTTTAAAACAGACTCTTAACTAGCATTCTACTTTAGTGCTTGGTCTCATTTACAAAAACTAAGTTATAATCCATTATAGCGAGTTTATAAGTTTTCTTTTACCATAGTTAAAAATCTAGGAGGGTTTAAATTGTGAAAGAATATGACGTTATTGTACTAGGTGCTGGGCCAGGTGGTTATGTAGCAGCTATTAGAGCCAGCCAACTAGGACTAAAAGTGGCTATTGTGGAAAAACAATATTGGGGTGGAGTTTGCTTAAATGTTGGGTGTATTCCTTCTAAAGCATTACTTAGAAACGCAGAATTAGCACATATTTTCAAAAAAGAAGCTAAAACTTTTGGAATTAAAGTAGAAGGTAAAATTACTTTTGATTTTGGTGAAGCTTTCCGTCGTAGTCGCAAAGTAGCAGATGGCCGTGTTAAAGGTGTCCATTTTTTAATGCGTAAAAACAAAATTGATGAATACGAAGGTTGGGCAAATTTTACTGATCCAAATACAATGAATGTCAAACTAAATAAAGGTGGAGAAGAAACCTTAAGGTTTAAGAATTGTATTATTGCTACTGGTACGACTACTCGTTTAATTCCTGGCTCAAGGCTTAGTGATAGAGTTGTTACCTATGAAGAACAAATTATGACCGATAACTTACCCAACAGTATTATTATTGCTGGAGCAGGAGCTATTGGGGTAGAATTTGCTTACGTAATGAAAAACTATGATGTAGACGTAACTATAGTAGAATTTTTAGATCGTGTAGTCCCATTAGAAGACGAAGAAGTCTCTGTAGAGCTTCAAAAACAGTATGAGCGCAGTGGTATTAAGGTAATGACCAAAACTCGTGTTGATAAAATTGAAGACACAGGCACAAAGGTTATAGTCAATGTCACTAGAGGTGATGGAACCCAACAGACTTTAGAAACAGATAAAGTCCTTCAAGCAATAGGGTTTAAGCCACGTACAGAGGGTTATGGTTTAGAAAATACAGGGGTAAAAGTAACTGATCGTGGTGCAATTGATATTAATAATAAAATGCAAACCAATGTACCACATATTTATGCTATAGGCGATGTAACAGCCAAATTGATGTTGGCTCATGTGGCTGAAGCTATGGGAGTAATTGCGGCTGAAACCATTGCTAAAGCTGAAACCATAGAATTAGATTTTGTTATGATGCCAAGGGCTACTTATTGTCAGCCCCAAGTTGCTAGTTTTGGTTATACTGAAAAACAAGCTCGTGAAAAGGGTTATGACGTTCAAGTAGCTAAATTCCCTTTCCAAGCCAACGGTAAAGCACATGGGCTAGGTGACGCAACAGGCTTTGTTAAACTAATTAGCGATAAAAAGTATGGTGAATTGTTAGGTGGACATATGATTGGGCCTGATGTTACTGAGCTATTACCAGAATTAACATTAGCTCAAAAATGGGACTTAACAGCCCAAGAAGTAGCTCGCAATGTCCATGCTCACCCAACTTTAAGCGAGGCAGTAAAAGAAGCGGCACATGGACTGGTTGGACATATGATCAATTTCTAAAAAGTAAAGGCGGTCTTGTGTGGCAACCCTTATTTTTTAAGATCTTTTTGGAACCGACAAGCTTTTGTTGCGTGCAAGCTAGAGAAGAAATCAGTTGCAGTTACTAACATAGATAGTTATTATCAAAATTTGTGGGCTATTTGCTTAGTAGCTGCAAAATTTCATCCTAATCTATACAAAATGTAGCAAGAAAAAATTATGAGTACACCAAGAAAAAAACCTATCACTACTGGAAATGACAGTAAAAAGAAATTTACTATTTTAGGAGTCTTGTGCGGCGTAGTAGTCCTAGTCTTAGTTTACCAATACTGGGCGGGTTCTTCGCTTCCTCCTCTTCCAGAAACAGCTAAAACTCAAACTAACTCTAATCGTCTTCGTTGGGATCAATTAAATACAAGCGATGATGACACAACACCTCAACAACAATCTACAGTTCAGCAAGTAGTTAATCGAGAATCACCTAATTTGTTAGACCTTAATTTTTTAGAAAAAAAGGCTAATGGCTCAGAGAGTGGGGATCGCAATCCTTTTGAATATCCTCCACCTCCACCTCCAATTCCATCACCACCACCTCCTCCTCCAACAATAAATTTAAATGGGATTAGCACATCAGTAAAACCTGTTTATGCCAAAACCAAAGCTTTTGAAGTAATAATTCGTGGAATAAATCTTTCTCCTGATATGAGCATTTACTTACAAGGAAACCCTCGTTTTTCTAAAACGATATTTGTAAGCGATAGTGAGGTAAAAGCTGTTGTTCCAGAATCTTTTTTTACCAACCCAGGAGTTTTACGATTTGAAGTCAAAAAGGTTGGACAAGAGATAAACTTTTTTTCTAATCATTTAGACCTTGAAATAAAGCCACCACAAGATCCAAAGTCTTTATTTAAGATGGTTGGGCAATTTACTGACACTGAAGGTATCCTTCACGCCGTGTTATCAGAATCAGTAGGGGGTGAAAATAAACCTATACAAGTTGTGAAAGTAAAAGACATTGTGAGCCTAAAACCTCCTTCCGCTACATCTACAGATTGGGAAGTTATTAGTATTACCAAAAATGAAATAGAAGTAAAAGATGTTAAAGAAGCAATAGGAGTAACTTGGTCACTAAAAATGAAAGATGATATGGCCAAGACTGGTAATGTTGCTTATAGCCCCCAACAACAAGCTATTGCTGATCAAGCCTATGTTGATAATGGTAATCCATACACTGATCCTAATGGCACAATAAACTTAAATGAAGCATTACAAAATCAAAATGCTAACCAAAATGGTATATTAGGACAAACCCCTGAAGATATTGAACGTAATAAACAAGTTCAGCAACAAAACTTTAAGATGATGAATGAAATAATGCAGAAACAACGAGAAGCAATAATACGTCAGCGAGAACAACAGCTTCAACAGCCTCAACAGCCTTTTATTAGAAATCAACCTGTTAGAAATAGATAAGCTTATTAGTTGTTTAATAGCTACAATAGTTATGTAGATGTGAAGGGACAGGATTAAAGCTTGTCCCTTCTTGGGTTTTAGGCTAGGTTTAACACCAAAGTTTTTAATTCTGTCATTTCTTCCATAGAGTAACAAATACCTTCACGCCCAAAGCCTGAGTGCTTCACGCCTCCATAAGGCATATTTTCTGCACGATATGTAGGAATATCACCAGCAATTACTCCTCCTACATTTAGTTTTTCATAAGCATGAAAGATTTTGTGAATATCACGAGTAAATATTCCTGCTTGTAAACCATAGTTAGAATTATCTATTAGCTCTAAAGCTTGATCAAAGTCTTCATAAGGACTAATAGTAACAACAGGAGCAAAGGCTTCCTGACAACTAACCTTCATTTCTGGGTCAACATCGGCTAAAACTGTAGGTTCAAACAAAGCCCCCTGTCTTTTACCGCCACAAAGCAGTTTTGCACCATGTTGACAAGCTTCTGTCACCCAACTTTCTGCTCTTGATGCTTCTCGCTCGCTAATCATTGGGCCAAGATCAACATTTTCATCTAAAGGATCTCCTAGTTTTAAGCCTTTTACACTATCAAGGAATTTGGTTGTAAACTTCTGATAAATAGGCTGATGAACATAAATTCTTTGTACAGAAATACATACTTGTCCAGAATAACCAAACCCTCCAACAACACAGCGCGAAACAGCAACGTCTACATCTGCGTCAGAATGAACAGCAACACCAGCATTTCCTCCTAGCTCTAAAACCACACGTTTATCAGAAGCAAGTTTTTTCAATTGCCAACCTACAGCAGCACTTCCAGTAAATGAAAGCATTTTAATTCTAGGATCTACTACTAGTGGCAAAGCATCTTCATTACGACAAAATACTACATTCAAAGCTTCTTTTGGCCAACCAGCACGAAGTAAAACCTCGCCTAGGGTTAAGGCTGTCAAAGGCGTTTGTGGTGCGGGTTTTAGCACTACAGGATTTCCTACTGCCATAGCAGGAGCAAGTTTATGGACTACTAAGTTTAGTGGAAAATTAAATGGAGTAATTGCCGAAACAGTCCCTATAGGAAAACGTTTTACTATCGCGCTTCGCCCTTGAGAAGCACTATCAAGGTCTAGAGGCAAATATTCACCTGTTAATCGTTTACTTTCTTCTGCTGCTAGGGTTAAGGTGTTAGCCGCACGACTAGCTTCTATACGAGCAGCTTTTATTGGTTTACCTGCTTCTAGTGCAATTAATTTGGCTATTTCTTCTTGTCGCACTCTAATTTCTGCCGCAGCATTAAGTAGGATTTCTGCCCGTCGATAAGCTGGTAATTTACGCATTTGGGAAAAGCTTTCTGAAGCTGAAGCTATGGCAGTAGCAATTTGATTTTGGCTAGCATAATAAGTCACACCTACTACCTCACCATTAAAAGGTGATCGTATTTCTACAGTATCAGAACTAGTATATTTTTCTCCAGCGATTAAAAGTGGATAGTGTTTCATAAATATTACCCCACTGGCCACTGGAAATCTTGATACATTATGCGTAAGCGTTTTTTATCAAATTTACCTACACTTGTTTTTGGGATTTCCTTAATAACCTCTACTGCGTTAGGTATCCACCAAGGAGCAAATTTACTCTTCAAGTAATTTATTACCTCTTCTTTGTCAAACTGTTCAGAATAAGCAGGTTTTGGGACTACACAAGCAAGAGGTCGTTCAACCCATTTTTCATGAGGAACAGCAATTACAGCAGCTTCTTGAATTTTAGGATGGCTAAGTAAAGCAATTTCTAGGTCTACGCTTGAAATCCATTCTCCGCCACTTTTAATTAAATCTTTGGTACGATCTACAATGGCAATATAGCCTTCTGGGTCAATAGCTACTACATCGCCTGTAGAAAACCAACCATCACAAAAAGCTTCTGCACGTTCAGTGGTATTAAAGTAGCTTTTTGCCACCCAAGGCCCTCTAACTTGTAATTCTCCTCTAGCTTCACCATTCCACTCTATTTCTTTACCATCATCATCAACAGCACGAATTTGTACACAAGCAGCAGGTATACCTTGTTTTACACGATAACTCATTTGTTCTTCGTCGCTTAAAGAAAGTAGATTGCTTTTTACTAAAGCAATAGAGCCAAGAGGTGAAGTTTCTGTCATTCCCCAAGCTTGTACTACTGGAATGTTATAGCGTTTTTGGAAATACTCAATCATTGAAACAGGAACAGCAGATCCACCAATAACAATTAACCGTAGGTTTTCTAGATTAAAATTTTCATGTTCTAATAAAGCCATTATTCCTAGCCAAATTGTAGGAACACCAGCAGTTACAGTTACTTTTTCTTGTTCAATTAATTGGATAATATCACGAGGCTGCATAAAGTGATTAGGAAAGACTTGTGTTGCGCCTACCAAAGCCGATGCAAAAGGATACCCCCAAGCATTAGCATGAAACATTGGAACAACAGGAAATGTTCTATCTCGTTCGCAAAGTCCCATCATATCAGCCATACATATCGCCATTGAATGCAAATAGATAGACCTATGAGAGTAAAGTACTCCTTTAGGGTGCCCTGTTGTCCCAGAAGTATAACAAAGCCCAGCAGCCATATTTTCATCAGTTATTTTTGGTAAAACAAAGTCTGTTGGTTGCTCTGATATTAATTTTTCGTAAGATTGTGCATTAAGTTCCTCTATAGGGATTTCATCCATAACAATAAAGTTTTTTACTGTTTCTAGATGTGGAGCAAACTGTTTAACTAAAGGAGCAAGTGAAGGGTCAAAAAATAATGCTTGGTCTTCAGCATGGTTAATGATGTAAGTTAGCTGATCTGCGGCAAGGCGAATGTTTATAGTGTGAAGTACTGCACCAATACAAGGAATAGCAAAATAAAGCTCTAAATGGCGATAATTATTCCAAGCAAAAGTACCAACACGATCACCAGGTTTGATCCCTAGTTGTTGTAAAAGCGATGCTAGCCTTAAAACACGTTGATAAAAATCAGCATAAGTATAACGATGATTTCCATTAGCTTGTCTGGTGATAACTTCTTTTTTAGGGAAAAACTGTTTTGCTCTTTCTAGAATTAATTGTACTGATAGCTGAGTATCCATCATTAGACCATGCATAAAATATATTTTCTCCTTAAATTGGAATATTATTTTGTAGGAATTTATAAGTAGCTAAACTTTTTATGAAGGCAAATTATACATAATTATGACTTGAATAACACTTATAAATCTATTTTGATTAGGGAGAAAAAAGAATAAACATTTATATTTAGGAACCAAAACTCTCTAAAGAAGTTTGAGCATGTAGTAAGGAGGGGCTATGAAAATAAAACTTTTGATCTTTAGTCTTTTATTGTGTTTTACGCTAATTACTTCTGTAAAAGCCAATGACTTAGAGGAAACAGCAAAAAAAGCGATTTCAGATAACCCTGCTCAAGCGGCTCAGGCCATTGCCAAGCTAAGAACGGCTGGTGCTAATGGGTTAGAATCTTTATTAAAAGTATTTTCTACAGAAATAAAAAAACATTTAGAACTTGAGCCTTCAAAAGAACCTAATTGGGAAAAAATCCGCCAAGCTATTGAGTCTGTTAGCCGTCAACGTGATGCACATGCTTCAAGGCTCTATTGGTATACGGATTTAGAACAAGCTAAAGCGGTTTCTAAGTCAAGCGGAAAACCTATTCTTTCTTTACGCTTACTAGGAAATTTGGATGAAGAGCTAAGTTGCGCTAATAGTAGATTTTTCCGCATAGTATTATATTCCAATAGCGAAATTTCTGAGTATTTGCGCGAGCATTATATTTTGCACTGGAAATCTGTTCGTCCTGTACCAAAAATGACTATTGATTTTGGAGATGGACGTAAAATGGAACGTACAATTACTGGTAATAGTATTCATTATGTTTTAGATACTGAAGGAAGAATTATTGATGCATTACCAGGAATGGACAGCCCTAAGGCATTTCTTACTTGGTTAATTAAAGTAGAACCTTTAGCTAAGTTTCCTTACAACTCTGCTGACGCTGATCAAGTAGCTTTTCGCTTTACTGGCCTAAAAACTTATCACCAAAACACTGTTGATGAGACAGGTATTCAATTAACAAAAGCTTTAACACAAATTGGTGAAGAAGTAGCCTTAAACGCTCTACTCTTAGGTGATTTGAAAAATAAACTTGTTAATGTTTCAAA
>JAHFUF010000163.1 GCA_023265235.1 Blastocatellia bacterium | reverse complement strand
GGCTTCTTCATAGGGTAGCCAAGCAAAATCAATATGTTCTTTAGGACTAATTCTTACTTCTTGCTTGGTTGCTCTTAAAGCAAAAGAATATTCTAGGTTTATTTGTGGGTCTGGATGAGTGTTTTTTAAGAGTTGTGGTTGGATATAAAAACTATGTGTATAGTCAAGGTCTAGGAGTTCTCCTTGAAGTCCTGTTTCTTCAAATGTTTCACGTAAGGCTGCTTCTTGAGGTGATTCTACCCGTTTTCTTTTTATTTTTCCTGTTACGGGCTGCCAAAACCCTCCTCGGTCTTCGATTCGGCGTAAGACTAAGTATTCTGGCTCTGGTAAGCTATCATCAAAAATTACTACCTGCACTGAAGAGTGTTTAACTACTTTTTCTTCGATTTTTCGGTTAAACACTTCACCAAAATGATAGGCAAGACTTTCTCTTACTTTTTGTAGAGGGATTTTTTTACCTAAAAGTTTTTCTAGTGAAGTAACCCCACGATCAGAAATACCACAAGGAACTATCAGGTTAAAATAGCTTAAGTCTGTACTTACATTAAATGCAAACCCATGCATTGTAATCCACCTAGAAATACGTACTCCAATGGCAGCTAGTTTTTCTTGCCCTACCCAAATACCTGTAAGTCCAGCAATTCGACTGGCTATAATACCAAAATCTGCTGCTGTACGAATCATAACTTCTTCTAAATCACGAACATAACGATGTATATCACAACGATCAGGAGCAAGGTTTATAATTGGATAGCCAACCACTTGACCTATACCGTGATAAGTGACATCACCGCCGCGACCTGTTTCATAAAGGCCAATGCCCATTTTTTCTAGTATGTCTTTGGGAGTAATAACATTTGTGGATTTTGCATTACGTCCAAGGGTTAGGACGTGAGGGTGTTCAAGAAAAAAAAGTGTATCAGGAACAAGGTCTTGGGTACGGGCTTCAAGGAAGGCTTGTTGTAGTTTTAAGCCTTCCTCATAGTCCACTAACCCTAAGTTTTTTACTTGACAGACACGAGAGTCAGTCATCTTTAATCTCAAGCAACTAGCCTATTTCACTAGCTTCAAAGTTTTCTAATATACGTTTAACTTGCGACATAAATTGATCTGCAACTGCACCGTCAACAACACGATGATCAAAAGAGATACTAAAATAAGACTTAGTACGAATAGCAACAGAATCATCTTCCATAACAGAAAGACGTTTTTCAATTGTACCAACACCCATAATAGCAACTTGTGGTTGATTAATGATTGGTGTACCAAACAAACTACCAAACACACCAGGATTAGTTATAGTAAAAGTTCCGCCTTGAACTTCATCTGGCTTAAGTTGTTTTTTACGAGCGCGAGCGGCTAAATCATTCATTGCTCTAGTTAAACCAACTAAGTTTCTTTCTTCAGCATTTTTGACTACAGGAACAATCAACCCCCAATCAAGTGCCACAGCAATACCTAGGTTGATGTCTTTTTTATAAATAATATTATCACCCTCAACAGAAGCATTCATTATTGGCCAAGCCCCTAGTGCATCAACTACTGCTTTCATAATAAATGGTGTAAAGGTTAATTTTACTCCATGTCGCTCTAAGAACTTATCTTTGTATTGATCACGTAGTTTAGCAATTTTGGTCATATCTATTTCAAAGAAAGATTGAACGTGCGCTGAGATACGACGTGACGCTACCATATGCTCTGAAATTTTCTTACGCATTGGCGACATAGACACTATCTCTACTCTATCGCCTGGACGATAGGTTTCCATTATAGGAGCGACAAATGGAGGTACAACTAAAGATGGTTGTGTAGCAACTGGTTGTACTAGAGCAACTTGAGGTGGTGTAACAACAGCTACAGAAGCGACTGGCTGTGGTATCGTTACTGCTGGTACTGATACACGAACGGTTTCTTTATTAGTAACATGGCTTAAAATATCGTTCTTGGTAACACGTCCTGCTAAACCTGTTCCATCAATTTCATTAATATTAACGCTATTTTCACGAGCAATTTTACGAACTAGAGGCGATGATCGTTTCTCTACTGCTTCGACAGGTTGACTAATTGATTCTGCAACTGGCGGGGCTACTGGTTGTGGAGGAGCAACTGCAACAGAAACAACTGGAGTTTGTGCAACTACTGTTGGCGGAGCAGAAATAGGTTTAGGATCTTCTGTTTTTGGTGCTGGTGGTGCGGGTGGTTTACTACCAACTGCGTCGATACGAGCAACTACTGTGTTGATTGGTACAGTTTGGCCTTCAGTAGCAAGAATTTCTACTAGCACACCTGCTGTAGGGGAAGGAATTTCTGCATCAACTTTATCAGTAGAAATTTCAAACAAAGGCTCGTCGCGTTTTACTTCATCACCAACCTTTTTGATCCATTTTACAATTGTACCTTCAGCAATACTTTCGCCCATTTGGGGCATAATGACATCTGTAGCCATAACCTTACTGCTTCCTCCAATGTTAATCTTTCAAGTTAATATGCAGCTAATTGCCGTGCTGCTTTCATTAATTTTTCTGCATTTGGTAAAAAGAAATCTTCTAGTGGTGGACTATAGGGAACAGGAGTATCTGGGGCTGTAACCCTAACAATTGGCCCGTCTAAACAGTCAAAAACCTCTTCAGCAATAACTGCTGCAAGCTCACCAGCATAACCACCAATCCTAGTTGCTTCATGTAAAAGAATGACTTTACTCGTTTTAACAACTGAGTTTAAGATTGCTTCTTTGTCGTAAGGTAAGAGGCTACGTAGGTCAACAACTTCTAGGTCAATACCTTCATGTTGGAGTTTTTCTGCTGCTTCTAGTGCAACATGTACCATTGCACCATAAGTAATTACAGAAATATCACGCCCTTCACGTCTTACTTTTGCTTTTCCTATTGGGACAATGTAATCATCGTCTGGAATGTCTTCCTTAATACGGCGATAGAGAAATTTATGCTCAAAGTAAAGCACTGGATCTTCGTCACGAATCGCAGCTTTTAGTAAGCCTTTAGCATCATAAGCCGTAGCTGGCTCAACCATTTTTAGCCCAGGAGTGTTTAAGAAAAAAGATTCAACATTTTGTGAGTGAAACGGGCCACCACGACCACCGCCACCACAAGGGCCACGAACTACAATGGGGATGCCAATCCCTTGACGATAGCGAGACTTAGCAGCATAGTTGGTTAGTTGGTCAAAGGCACAAGAAATAAAATCAATAAACTGAATTTCTGCTACTGGGCGCATACCCATCATAGCTGCACCACAAGCAGCACCAACAATAGCAGACTCAGAAATTGGAGTATCAATTACCCTTTGTGAGCCAAACTTTTCATAAAGCCCTTCTGTTACCTTAAACGCGCCACCATAAACTCCAATGTCTTCACCAAGTAGGAAGACATTTTCATCGCGCTGCATCTCTTCAGATAAAGCTTGCCGGATTGCTTCTAGGTAAGTAACAACTGCCATTATTTAATCACCTTATTTATTTTTAGACAGCTTGTGTTTCAAAAGTAAACACCTTCTAGACTGGATTCTGGCTGTGGAAAAGGTGCTCTATCAGCAATATCTGCTTCTTCTTCTAGATAAGCCAAAATCTTCTCGTCCATCTCTTTTAAGCTGGCATCATCTGCTAGGTTATTATTTTTAAGAAATTCTTGATAATTTTTTATTGGATCTTTTTCATGCCAAACGTCTAGAACCTCTTTTGGTACATAGCTTTGGTTGTCGTGTTGGGCGTGTCCAAGCATCCTAAAAGTCTTTGCCTCAATAATTGAAGCACCTTCACCAGCACGAGCGCGATCAACAGCTCGGCAAGTAGCTTGATAGACGGCTATAACATCATTACCATCTACAATCTCACCAGGAATACCATAGCCTTTGGCTTTTACAGCAAAATCTTTTACTAGACATTGATTTTCGGTTGGAGTAGAAAAGGCATAACCATTATTTTCTATAATCGTTATCATTGGCAGCTTTAACACAGCAGCAAAATTTACCCCTTCATGAAAAGCACCTGTAGAGCTAGCACCATCTCCTAGGTAAACCATAGTGACAATGTTTTTTCCTTGCATTTTACCAGCTAGGGCAATGCCTGCCATTACTGGTACCATATCCCCTAGTTGGCTAATTGGCCCAACATATCCGCGTTTCATATCAGCAATATGGATATTTAGATCACGTCCGTGTGAAGTACCTTCGCCATCTTTAGCCATATATTGCTTAAAAAGCTCTTGAGGTTTTACGCCTTTTACCAACATTGCGCCCATATCACGAATTAGTGGGCTAATGAAATCTCCATCTCGCAAAGCAAACGCACTTCCTACGGCTGTAGCTTCTTGTCCCAAGCTACGATAAAGTCCACCAATAACTTTGTTTTGACGAAATAATATGGTAAGGCGTTCTTCTAGGCTGCGGGTCATCCGCATATAGTAGTAAAAATCTAAATACTGCTGCTTACTTAAGGTTTCTGTCATAAAGTAAAAATAAATATTTAGTCAAAATACCGTTTATTTAACCATCTCTAGAAAGGTTTGCCAGAATATCACAGGAACTCTTTGATTTCGAGCCATTCCAGCAGAAAGTCACACTTATTAAGTAATATTGCACTAACAAAACTTAAAGCCAAAAAGATAGTTTCTCCCTACCTTTTGCTGGTAAATCAAAAAATTCTTGGGGTAGGGATTTTTCTAGGTATCTCTAATCAATTAGTATAACTTGTAGTTCCATCTAGGGTTTGTCTGACAGTTTTTAATAATTGTTCTGTTGTATAAGGCTTTGCCAACATTGCATCAGCTTTATACTCGATATCAGTAGTTATACTATTTCTTGCTACCCCACTAACAACAATTATTTTAACCTGTGGATTAATTTTTCTTAATGCTTCTATGGTTTTTACACCATCCATAAATGGCATAATTAGATCTGTTATTACTAAGGAAATTTTTTCCTTTTCCTGCAAATAAATCGCTAGTGCCTCGCTACCATCAGATGCACTTAGAACATAGTAATTATAAACCTCTAATGCCGTTTTAGTAATTTCACGAATATAGGCTTCACCATCAACAACTAATATTAGTTCTCCATGACCATTAAAAAGCTCGTGCGGGGCTAGTCTGATTTTTGGAGTTTCCTCAACATCTGTTGCTGGTAAATAGACCTTAAACTCTGTACCTTTTGCTAATTCGCTTTCTAACGTAATAAACCCATAATGTGCTTTTACAATACTTACCACTGTAGCTAAACCAAGTCCTGTACCTTTACCAATTTCTTTAGTAGTAAAAAACGGCTCAAATATTTTATCTAAAATATTTTTAGCAATACCATCTCCTGTATCTGAAATACTAATACAAACATATGGACCAACCTTAGCATCAGTGTTTATTTGAGTATAAGTTTCATCTACAAAAATATTTTCTACAGAAACTATTAAACTACCACCTTCAGGCATTGCATCCCTAGCATTTACACAAAGGTTCATCAACAATTGGTGAATTTGTGTAGCAACGGCTGAAACTGTCCAAGTATCTTTTGCTAAATACGTAACAGTTTTAATATTTTTAGGAAAGGTTTCTCTAATAAATTTTTCAATTTCTTTTACTAAATGACCTACTTGTATCGTTATTGCCCCGCTTTCCAGCCCTCGCCCAAAAGAAAGTATTTGCTGTATTAACTCAGCACCTCGTTGAGAGCTATTTTCTAATATAGAAAGTAACTTTTGACTTTTTTCATCTGGTAGACGATTTTTTAAGAGTTGTACAGATAAAACGATTGGAGCAAGAATATTGTTTAAATCATGTGCTATACCACTAGCTAAAGCCCCAACACATTCCATTCTTTGAGCACGTAAAAACTGAGTCTCTAGTTTTTTTCGCTCTGTTATATCAGTATTAACCACTAGTACGGATTTAGCTTTACCTTCATAATCTTTGACTAACACTCTGTGGCTTTGAACAATAATTTTTTTACCATTTTTAGTAATTTGTTCTAACTCACCAATCCATTCTCCTTTTTCAATTGTAGTTTTATTAGTAAAAGCAAAAAGTGAAACATCTTCTTTAAACATTAAATCTTGAACATTTTTTCCTATTACCTCACTGGCTAACCAACCATAAGTTCTTTCCGCGCCTTTACTCCAAAATAGTATTTTACCTTCAAACCCTAGCATTTGAATGGCATTAGGAGCTATATCTATTATCATTGCTTGTTGATGAATTTGTTCTTTGGCTTGTTTGCGTTTTAATTTTTCTTCATTTTCCTTTAGGACACGCTTTATAACTGGTACTAGCTTTGAGAGTCGGTTTTTTAAAACATAATCTGTAGCACCATTTCTAAAGCTTTCTATTGCTGCGTCTTCGCCTATTGTCCCAGAAATATAAATAAATGGAATCTCAGGGTATTTTTCTTTAGCAATTTTTAGTGCCATTGCACCATCAAAGCAAGGCATAGAAAAATCAGAAAGTATTAAGTCAAAGGCTTGTTGTCCAAAAGCAGCAAGGTATGCTTCCCTATTATCAACGTGCAAGATATCAAATTCAATATCACTGGCTAAGAGTTCTGCTTCGACTAATTCTGCATCATTAGGATTATCTTCTACGTAAAGAATCCGTAGCGGTTGCCCCATATCTCCTCCCATACTTGCTAATTTTACTAAATTGCTTTTTCGCTTGGTGGTGGTTCATTAATAACAGCCCAAAACAACCCTAGTTGCCTCACAGCATAAATAAACTGCTGAAAGTCAACCGGCTTTACTACATACGCATTCACCCCCAAGTTATAACTAACTATTAAGTCTTGTTCTTCACGCGAAGAAGTAAGCATAACAACAGGTATTTTCCTTAAGCCTTCATCCTTTTTAATTTGTTTAAGAACTTCTATTCCATTTATTTTTGGCATTTTAATATCTAGTAATATCACTATTGGATTATCAGGAATTCGTCCACTAAAGCTGCCTTGACAATAAAGATAATCTAAAGCCTCTGCTCCGTCCTGAACTACTACAACTTCATTAGCTAAATTCTGTACACTCAAAGCTTCTAAAGTTAATTCCACATCATTAGGATTATCTTCTGCTAATAAAACATGCTTTACTTTATTCATGTTTACCCTCTATTTTTATGTTAGGAAGTGAGAAATAAAAAGTAGCACCTTTATCTAAAACACCCTCTGCCCAAACTCTACCACCATGCCTATGAATAATACGCTGGACATTAGCTAGCCCTATTCCTACTCCTTCAAATTCATCTGGCCGGTGTAGGCGTTGAAAAACTCCAAAAAGATTGTTGGCATATTGCATATCAAAACCAACTCCATTATCACGAACAAAAATAACTACTTCATCTTCATTATTTGATTGTTCAAAAACCCCTATTTCTATTTTAGCTTCTAAGCGAGTACCAGAATATTTTAAGGCATTTGATAGTAGGTTATTAAAAACTAGTTCCAACATTGCTGAATCTGCTTGAACAATAGGAAGATGTTCAACACTCCAGATTACTTTTCTATTACCAAGAGATTCTTGGTAATTTTTTACTAGCTTTTCTATCATCTTTTCCAAATTAACACTAGCATTTCGCATTTCGCTACGACCCATCCGAGAAAAACTTAAAAGCTCATCAATTAATACTCCCATTTTCTTAGACGCTTCAGTAATAACTTTTAGATAATGCTGGCCTTTTTCATTTAAGTTATTAGCAGTGTGTTTTTTCAGTAGTTCAATAAATCCACCAATGTGACGCAGTGGTGAGCGTAAATCATGAGAAACAGAATAGCCAAAAGCTTCTAGTTCTTTATTAGCTGTTTCAAGTTGCTTAGTGCGCTCAATTACACGTTTTTCTAACCCTTCATTTAATTTTTTAATCTCTTGTTGTGATTTTTTATTTTCTATAATTTCTAGACTTAGCTTTTCATTAGTTTCAGTTAATTCTTTAGTTTTTTCTTTAATCATTTCTTCTAGCTTGTTTTGAGAGTCTTGCAATGCATTTAGCCTATTTGCTTCTTGTATTCTATGATATTGCTCCTCATCAGCTTTAGCTTTTCTATGAATTTCTTCAAGTAATTTACGCTCAGTAATATCTCTAATAGCAGCCATTACTAGTATACCATCTTCCGTCTCTAGTGGGCTTAAACTAATCTCAGCAGGAAACTCTGTTCCATCTTTACGCCTCCCAGCAAGATCTCGACCATCTCCCATTGGTCGTGCTTTAGGTTCATTAAAGTAGTCAGTACGATATTTAATATGAGCTTGGTGTAATTGCCCAGGCAAAAGTATTTCGATAAAATTTCCGAGTAATTCTTCTCGTTTATAAGAAAATAGTTTCTCAGTTTGAGCATTAACAAGAACTATCTTACCTAGGGAATTTACAATTACCATAGCATCAGGGGCAAACTCCAATAGACCTCTGAATTTTGCTTCGGACTTCTTGCGATTCGTTATATCGCGAATCGCACTCATTGCAAACATACCTTCTTCAGTTTCTAATGGGCTTAGACTAATCTCTACTGAGAACTCTGTTCCATCTTTGCGCTTGCCATAAAGCTCAAGTTCTGCGCCCATAGCCCTTGTCTTAGGCTCATTAAAATAATTTGTTCTATAACTCAAGTGATTATGTTGGAAACGATCTGGTAATAATATCTCTATAGGTTTGCCTATTAACTCAGTACGCTCATAACCAAACAATCGCTCTGTATTAGAATTAACAAGCACAATATAACCAGAAGTATTAACTATTACTATTGCATCAGGAGTACATTCAAGCAAATTACCAAACTTTGCCTCAATCATTTTGCATCACCTAGTACCTTAATAAAATCAATAGGTTAGAGATTTGAGCAAAATAGTTTTTACCATTGAAAATGAAAAATATTTTACTACTCACTTTAAACTCTTAATTTTCAACAAATATTTGCGCAACACACTCTAGCGGCACTTACCAAATAGTATTATATACTAATGGGTCTTTCAATGCATTTAACTCTAGATATGAAGCAACATTGCAAGCGT
>JAHFUF010000162.1 GCA_023265235.1 Blastocatellia bacterium | reverse complement strand
CGCTATGATATAGCAGGAATAGAAATGAGCCTAGGTTTATGGCAAGGCAAATATCAAGACGTTGATAGGCTTTGGTTACGCTGGTTTGATAAGGAAGGCTGCATTATTCCTACTCCATTAGAAAAAGAAACCAAAGAAAAACAAGCAGCCTTAGATTCTGCCGAACAGCAACGTCAAATTGCCGAACAGCAACGCCAAATTGCCGAACAGCAACGCCAAGAAAAAGAAATTTTAGCTAAACATCTAGAAGCAATTAATGAAAAGCTTCGCGCCATAGGAATTGATCCTAGTAAGCTTTAGTCCGTGCCCTAAAAAACAGGATTATTATCAGACGTTATTAACACAACTAAGAATTTAAGCCTTCCTTAATTACCTTGCCCTCTGTTTATTTTGGGTCTAGAGTGTATTTTTGCAACTTGCCTACCATTTTGGAGTTTACTCTTTTAAGCTACATTAATAATTTTAGAATAGAGTAACTAACTATATGTGGATTAATAGAAATAAAGAAATTGCATTATTTTATGAAAAAATGGCTCAAAGCTATCGTTCTGGCCTACCTTTAACAGAAGGCTTAACTATGTCTTCAATGGGCGTTAACGATAAAAAACTAAAACGTAGTATAGAACTAGCTAAAGGCTATATTCTTAGTGGACACACTCTGACTGAAGGACTATCACAAAGCCCTTTATTATTTTCAGAAATTGATTTAGCCCTTATTGAAGTAGGCGAGTCTCAAGGTAGATTAGATCAAACCCTACTAGGGCTTTCTGCTCTTTATGAAAAACAATATAAAGATATAAAAGTCTTTTTGTTAGCAATGGCCTATCCTACATTTTTACTTTCAACATCAATCTTCCTACCACCAATAGTTAATTTATTCACAGATGGAATGGAAGCGTATATTTCAATTGTGTCTAATAAATTATTTACTATTAGCACACCTCTAGTAGCTATTTATGCTGGATATTATGCATTTAGAACTTATGCTCCTGATAAATTAGATTACACCCTGCTGCAAATACCAATAATAGGAAATAATCTGCAAAAACTAGCTATTGCTCGTTTTTGTCGCAGCCTAGCAACCCTCTTTTCTGGTGGAATTGATTTGCGTCGCAGCATAAAACTAGCAGTAAAATCTATGTCTAATGCTTACCTAGAACAGCGTAGCAGTATTATTGCTGTGGCTTTAGACGAAGGTCGTACAGTAACCGAAGGGTTAAGAGCAGCAAAAGTCTTTCCAGAAAACTTTGTCAATTCATTTGCTATTGGTGAAGAAACTGGTGACATAGATAAAATACTTACCAAAGTCGCAGAGTATTACGAATTTGAAGCAGATAAAGCATTTAAGGCAATACTTACTGCCACTCCAATATTATTATATCTTTGTGTAGCAGCTTATATTGCATATATTGTAATCAGTTTTTATGCTGGATATTTTGGTGCCATAGGTAATATGGCTCAATAAAGTAGCTTTATGTGTCTACTTTTTTATAAAGGAGAAGAAAATAGTGTCAAAAATAAGGGTAGGCGTGATTTTTGGTGGTCGTTCAGGAGAGCATGAAGTTTCGCTACGTTCTGCAAAATCTATCATAAACGCCTTAGATAAAAATAAATATGAAGCAGTCCCTATTGGTATTACTAAAGAAGGAAATTGGTTGACGACAAACGCCGCACTAGGGTTATTACCAGAAGCGTTAATGTCTCACCCAACAACAGAAGCTGTTGCACTAGTAGGTGCTCCAACTCACCAAGGTTTGATAAAACTAAATGGCCAAAAACTATCGTCAGGAGAAAAATTAGATGTAATTTTCCCTGTCCTGCATGGTACTTATGGCGAAGATGGCACAATCCAAGGGTTACTAGACCTAGCAGACATCCCTTATGTTGGTTGTGGTGTGCTAGCTTCTGCTACTGGAATGGACAAAGTGGTAATGAAAAAGCTATTTGTTGCTAATAGGTTACCTATTGGACAATTCACTTGGTGCTTACGTAGTAGCTGGGAGAAAAACCGCCTGAGTATTCTTAGTCAAATAGAGACAGAAATCGGGTTTCCTTGTTTTGTTAAACCTGCTAACTTAGGTTCTTCTGTAGGTATTTCTAAAGCAAAAAACCTTACTCAATTAGAAAAGGCTATAGGTTTAGCAGCTAAATATGATCGTAAAATCATTATAGAAAAAGGGATAGATGCTCGCGAATTTGAAATTAGCGTACTAGGTAATGATTTACCTATTGCTAGTTTGCCTGGTGAAGTAATCCCTGGAGCAGAGTTTTATGACTATAATGACAAGTATATTGATAACAAAACCCAATTTGAAATCCCTGCTAAATTTCCGGCTGAGAGAATAGCTGAAATTCAAAAACTAGCTATTCAAGCTTTTCAAGCAATTGATGCTAGTGGACTTGCTAGAGTAGATTTTTTCCTAGATCGTGATACAGGAGAATTATTATTAAATGAAATAAACACAATGCCAGGGTTTACTTCGATAAGTATGTATCCTAGGTTATGGGAAGCAAGTGGGATTGGTTATGTAGAATTAATTGATCGCCTAATTGAGCTAGCAATAGAAAGACATAAAGAAAAATCTCAAAATGTTACTAGCTTCGACCCAGGTTAGGTAAAAGGTTAATAGCTTTGACGGGCACGAACTTGGATATTGGGACGATTAGAAATTTTTAGGCTTAGGTGGTGTTTATGTCCTATACTTTCTTTTTCTGGATAAAAACCAATTGTATATTGGGTACGAAGCTCTTTGGAGATTTCTAGTAGTTTTTCACTCAGTTGTTTTCCTCCTAAGGTTTTTACATACTGACCGCCAGTTTTTTCTGCAAAATTTTTTAGTAGACCACTAGAAATCATTTGTTTTGGGTCTTTGTCAACTAGAGGATCAGTAATATCTATAGCATAAATATTAGTTGAGGTTTTAATCGCTAACTCTAACACCTGTTTCTCTAAATGTTTACTTTTAGTATCTCCTCCATCGGAAATTACAATTATTGCTCGACGCAATTCGCTTCTTGGACTTAAAGCTTGTAGTGATTGATACATTGCATCATAGAGGGTAGTTTCTCCTTCTGCTTCTAGTTCCCATACATCAGGAGAAATATCTTGGCTAGAGGAAAATTCCTGTAGGTTTTTTACTTTATCGCTAAAGCTATAAACGCTTGTAACATCATCTGGGCGCATACTTTCTGCAAACTGAGCAGCAGCAACTCTTGCTCTACTAAGCTTGGTTTTCATACTACCACTAGCATCTATCAAAAGGGCT
The DNA here is from genome assembly GCA_023265235.1 of Blastocatellia bacterium. GTDB lineage: Bacteria > Acidobacteriota > Blastocatellia > Chloracidobacteriales > JADJPF01 > JADJPF01. The sequence goes on along the minus strand of JAHFUF010000162.1, from coordinate 5,731 downwards.
GCGGCAAAAGGTGCGTTTTCAGCATTAAAAACAGCAATATGTTGTGGTTTTCCATCTTCTTCTAAAATAAAGTCACCAGACTTTAAACCTGCTAAAGGTTTACCATTACTATCTGTAACCGCAGCATTTAGAACAACTAAATTTGTTTCTATTTTTATTACTTCATCTTGTAGCGTTGAAAGAGTATGTGAAGGTTTAGAAAAACTAACCATTGTAACAAACGTAAGTAATATAAGGAGTAAAGATAGGGTGATAAATCTTCCTAGTAATTGCATAGCCACTATTTATTTTTCATTTTTTTAATTTCTTTGGTTAACCCTAGCACTTCATTGACTTGTTCAACTAAAACAATAGAAATTGAATGACGACTAAGGTTACGGCTTTCTAACTCTATTATTTCGGCAGCTTTTTGTAGACGTTCTAAAGCAGCCACTAAATTTTCTGGCTTTTCCATTAAATCTTTTCCTGCTGCTCCTTGCTCAGAACGAACTTTTTTAGCTAGTTTTTCAATTTTTTCTAATTTTTTTTCATCTTCATTAGATAATAAGCATTGTCCATGTGCGGCTCTAAGCAAAGACTTTGCCAAAACATTAAGTTCGTTAGCAGCCGTGCGCATTTCACGATGATCTTTTTCTGCTAAAGCAATTCGATTACGAGAAACTGTTTCTTCTATTGTAATTATAGGTCTTCGTTGTTCTGAATTATCTATACTACTCTGCCCTAATACTGATATAGGAAGGACAAGAAAAAATAAAATAATGACGAATTTATACATATTTTTCCTTTTTTATTGCGAGTATGATTGTACTTTAACACTGTTAAGCAAAAAAGGCTAAACATCACTGAAATAAATTTATTTATTGGAAATAAAATACTAATAAAAACTCTATTTGGATCTTTTGCTTTGACGGGACTATTTTCAAAGTATTACAATAGCTGGGACTAAAAATCTCTCGTTCTAACGCTTTTTGTGTTTTTAAATGGTTTCAGGCTTATACCCATTTTATGAGTTTGCTAACCTATTGAAAAATAAGGCCGAGCGTTTTGCAAAATTTCCAAAAATCTTCAAAATACAAAAAATATAAAATCCGTTAGAAAGAGAAAATCTATATTAATATTTTTATAATAGGTTACTATAAAAAATGATGTATAAACCCACTCTTAGAGGCCGTTTGGTCATATTTATTGATGGAAATAACCTTTTTCATGCTGCTAGGTCTGTTGGCGTAGAAATAGATTACGCAAAACTGCTAGACATATTAAGAGGGCATGACACTTTATTAAGAGCATTCTTTTATACTGGTGTAGACCAAAATGCTGAACGTCAACAAGGTTTCTTGTTGTGGATGCGTAGGAATGGTTATAGGGTAGTAGAAAAAGAGCTAAAAACTTTCCCTGATGGTACTAAAAAAGCTAATTTAGACGTAGAAATTGCTGTTGATATGTTGTCTTTAGCAGATAGATACGACACAGCTATTTTAGTAAGTGGTGATGAAGATTTTGCTTATGCTGTAGATGCAGTTGCTTATAAAGGTGTACGAGTAGAAGTAGCTGGATTTCGCTCCAATACCTCTCCAAGATTAATTGATGTGGCAGATCGCTTTATTGAATTGGACAGCTTAATTCCAGAAATTTGTAAGACTGATCGTTCTTATTCACTTAATTCTACTACTGGCCAGTTCCCAGCAGTAACCCCAAATGTACGTCGTGATTGGCCTGGAGATAGAACTACCCAACCTTTAACTGAAGATATAAGTGGCCTTTTTAAAGACCCTGAGTAGCCCACCCATTATTTGCTACTAGGTTTATTTGCTAGTAAGTTTTCGTGTAGTTTTCGTGAAAGTATTGCCATCTTTCCTTCAAAGACATCTTATTAGCCATATCTAGGTAATTTTTAGCCAAAGTCGCTGTTGGTTCAGCTTTTGTTTTAGAAAGCCCTTCTAAGAATAACTTACGCTTATTTGATGCGCCTAGCATTACTTGATTAGGATTGCTTAACCAATATGTACCTATAGAGGTCACTGCTATTTGAGCAAGAGCAGGTTCATTTTTAAGCAAAGCTAAAGAAAATAACTCTGCTAGATTTTTGTCACTAACTCCAGCAAGTTGGATTTCTTTTGAGATATAAAGTAATTTAGCTCGACGTTCAGAACAATATTTTACAAGTTCAAACCATTTTTTAGACTCTACTGCCCTATCTGTTGAGATATAGTATTTAGCTTTAGCAAGTGCTGCACGAGATATAACCATATGTCCTAGTAAAGCATTATTAATTGAATAATCTTCTCTCATTCTATCGCCTAGAGAAACTACTAAAGCTAGTATCCGTTCACATTCTTTTGCTTTTCCCTCTCGAAAAGCAACATAAGCTTTCCAAAGCAACAAATCTACTCGGTCTATTACAAGCGAGTAATCAAGCTTAGCCACAAAATTTGTTTCCTCTTTAGACAAATTATCTAGAGTATAAAAACTAAATTCTTTTCTAGTAGCAGCTTTTTCTAGTAAAGCAACTTCTGGCCTTTGGAAAAGAGCTTCTAGTTCATCTTTAGTTGGTTGATTAACAGGATCAAAATAATCATCCCAGGGAAGTCTACCTCTAGGAGAAATATCTACTGATTGACCTCCTTTAAGTGCATTAATAACATCTAGAGCACCATTGCCAGGCTCTATTCTTAAATTAGTGGTTACTTCTTTAATCAATTCTGGGACTTGATAAGCTTGTGTATTAAAACTAATAAGTTGGGTTTTTGCTTGATGAGAATTTTGCGCTAACCTTTGCTCATTATAAAAATAAACCCCTGGTATAAATAATATTACTAGCAAGCTAGCGAGACTGCTAACCAGTACTAATTTTCGTTTCTTTGGTGTAGGAATAAGCAGAGTAACTTTTTTCTTGATTAGTTGTTTAATTAAACCTCTTACCTTTTGATGTTCTGTATCATTAAGCACTCTACTACTAAACCTAACACTATTATATTGACTAGTTATTTCTTGTACTTCTGCTAGTTTAGTTTCCAGAGCAAATTCTAAAGGAGTTTGATAGGGTTTTCGCTTAAAGCCTTTCTTTTCTAATACTACAAGCATTTCATTATAAAATAACACAGCAGATTGTTGTGGGTTACTGCGAGTACGCCACCTTAGCCAAGGAATAAATAATTTACCCCACCAACTAGAAAAAAGTAAGCTTGGGTTTAGCTGCCACTCTTTACTAAAATTAATAAAATACCGGACTAAAATACCTAAACCACAAGCACTTATTAGCGTAGCAATTATGCCTAATTCTTTAATAGGTAAATTACCAGCAACAAAATTTTTATAAGCAGACTTTAAGTACTGACGAAGGTTTAAGACTGTTTCCTCTAAATCCCCTTTATAAGAACTAAATATATCTTTTGCCCTAGTAGACAAGTAGCTTTGTCTTTCTGAGTCATAAGTAACTACGTAATCAAGCCAAAGCATTCTTGCAGCACTAACATATTTCTTTAATTTGTTTGATAAGCTAGTTGCATATTGGCTAAAACCGCCTGCTGGAGTAGGGTCAAACTCAACCCAACGTTTTGTAGCAGGAAAATAGACTTCTACCCAAGAATGTGCTTCTGATTGACGAACAGTAAAAGTATTATTTATTTCATTGAATTCACCAGATTGAAAGCCATTAACAATTCTAGAAGCTATCCCTAGGTTTCTTAGCAGTATCACCATTGAGGTAGCAAAATACTCACAGTGCCCTTGACGAGTATTAAAAAGAAAGTCTACTAAAGGGTCACTTTCTGCTGTACGTTTCATTTCTAAAGAATAACCATATTTAGTCTTTAAATGCTTCTCAATAGCTTGAGCTTTTTCTAAACGAGTAGACATACCTTGAGTAATTTCTTTTGCTAAACTGGCTACTCTTAAATCCATATCTGGCAATTGTAAATAATAATCCTTTATATCTTGACTATAAGCTTGATTATCCTTTTTTAGCTCATCTATGGTAGGAACTGAAATATCAGAAAAAACATCATAAACAATTTGTTTGAAAGAATGATCAGACGTGGTAAGAGTATCTGAAACAGCACGATAGAGGGAAGGTAATTGATTGTTAAGAGCAAGTGGTTGAGAAGCAGCAAAAACTACAGGTGTACTCAAAGGTTCAAGATAAAATATTTGTTCAATAAGCTGTGAATCCCCTAAAGGATCAGCTATTTTATAGACCCCATCTGTCAAACGAACTGCTTTACGCTGATCTTTACGAGGTTCACTCCAACTACGACCATTATATTGACTAAGTGTAACCCCTCTCCATTTTGGAACTTTTTTTAACTTAGAAATATTAGTTTTTAACCGAACATTCATTACTACTTGTTCACTTTTTTTAATATCCCCTACTTGCCCTAGCTCTACAACATCGGAAAATCCTGTAATAGAAACGGTAGTAGCTCCAAAGCTACGTCCCATAAGATTAGTATTAAACCTAGGGATTAAAAGAAAAATAGGTGTAGCAATTAATCCTATTAAAAAAACTATTGCTATTGTGATAGAGACTAAATAACCAATTCGATGAAGTGGGAGAATTCGCCCAAGTCGATTTAATAGCTTTTCTTCCTTTGGTTGATAAACCTCTCCTTGACTACGCTTTATCTCAAAAGCTTCTAAAGTAGCTAGTGCTAAGAGTAGGAATACTCCTAGCATTGCAATATAAGCAATATCTATAGTCAAAGTTGCTGCTAGTAGCACTTCAAACACTGCAATTAAATATAAAAACACCCAATCTCTATCTACTTTTATCTTAAATAAATTAAATATGGAAATAAACAAACTATAATGAATTAATGGCCCAATATAAGAGCCGCTAATATAGCGAAAATCTAAATAAATAAAAGGAAGAAAAGAAATAGCTAACCAATTTGCAGTTTGTGGTTTGATTTGTAGTTTTGAGCTTGGTTTATCGCTATACCAACTTAACACTAAAGCTATTAGGTAGAGGATAATAGAGACAATATCCACATTACCTGTTAAAGATAGCGTAGCAAAACCTTGAGTAATTAACAGGTAAGAGCATAGCTTAAAGTAGTTTTCTAGAGAATTAATTTTCATAACTTGCCTAAACCAATTACTTTAACCTTAGGATTATTTAGTGCTGCCTCAGAACCAGTGATTACTATCTTAAAATCATCTTTACCTATATCTATAAGTTCGCTTAAAGACTTAATTGGCGCTGATGTGTCTGTAGAGTTGGAATCTAGCTGTTTATTAGGTTGAATAAGAGCTAAGAGGCGCAGTATTTTATAGAGGTGTTCTACACCTAAACCAAAGTCTGTTTGCTCTTTTGGAGTAAAAAGCCGTATTTCAGCCCCTTGTTTAGAAAAATATTCAGCAAGTGATGCTACTAGGACGATTGCACGTTCAAAACATTCTGAAAAGTTTGTTAATTTATCATTGTAGTAGTCATCTAGAATTAAAGTTAACCTTCGTTCATCTTCATTAGTAAATTCTTTTGTCATAAGTCGGCGGGATTTAGCAGTCGCTTTCCAATCAATATGACGCATATTATCATTAGGAACATATTGGCGCAGTCTATATAAATCAGTACTATTGCCGCGTTTACTACTTTCTAGCCAACCAGCTAGGACTGGAACACTAGCAGAAAAATTACTTACGGACTGTGGCTGTGGATAAACCACGACTTCGCCTACTGCTTCCTTTTCATAGGTCTTACGTAAAAACCCAAAAGGAAATTTAGTAGTGA
>JAHFUF010000785.1 GCA_023265235.1 Blastocatellia bacterium | reverse complement strand
CTAAAAGGTAGTATTGAAGTTAATAGTCAAATTGGACAAGGAACAAGTTTTATACTGCGACTACCACTAACGCTAGCTATTATTAAAGCAATGCTTTTTAGTATTGATGAAAAAGTTTTTACTTTGCCTCTTGCTAGTGTAATAGAAATTGTTAAGCTAAAGAGTAGTGATATTAAGCAGATTGGAAATCATAAGGTTTTTAGTCGTGAAGATAGCTTTTACTCATTAGTAGATTTAAGCCACCTTTTGTTAGGTAAACACAAAGAAGTATATGAGTGGTTTGTTTTAATTATCGGGCTAGGAGAAAGACGTATTGGGTTAATGGTAGAAAAAGTAATTGGTGAATGGGAAATAGTAGTTAAGGCTGTTGATAAGGGTTGGGTTACTTCTGATTTAGTTGCAGGAGCTTCTATTTTAGGAGATGGTCGTGTAGTACTTATTATTGATGTTGGAGCATTGTTTCAGCGTACTAGTTTGGCTGTAGCAGCAAACTAGTAACCAAGGTAGGCTTGCTATGAATGTAACTCAAAGAAAAATTAGGGTGCTTGTAACAGATGATTCAGCGTTGATGCGTAAGCTGATTTCTGAAATGCTTAAAGCAGATGCTGAGATAGAGGTAGTAGCTACAGCTATGGATGGTTTACTAGCATTAAAAAAGATCGAACAATTTCAGCCAGATATTGTTACTCTAGATCTTATAATGCCTAATATGGATGGATTAACAGCACTCCAACATATTATTAGTAGGTTTGGGCTGCCAGTAATTATTGTTAGTTCTTTATCAAAACCAGGGGCAGAAATAACCATAAAGGCTTTAGCCTTAGGAGCTATAGATTTTGTTACTAAACCACAAAATTTTTTTCCTGAGCAAATTGTTAATGTTGCTAGTGAGCTTATATCAAAAATTAAGTCTATTGTTAATCATAGACCACATATAAGAGGTATAGGACTGCTTAATATAGAAGAAGAAGAAAAAGCTATAGAAAAAGTTATAGAAAAAACAAATTGGGCTAATTTAAGCAAAACAATACCAAAAGGTGAGAGTTCAATTGAGGAAACAAAACTAATTTGTATAGGTATTTCTACAGGCGGGCCTGAAGCACTTTCTTTTATGTTGCCCAAGTTACCAGCTAAGTTAGCCGCTACACTGCTTATAGTGCAACATATGCCAGAGGGCTTTACATTACAGCTTGCCCAGCGTTTAGATAAATACTGTGAAATGCAAGTAAAAGAAGCTGCTAATGGAGATATATTACTATCAGGGCGAATTCTAATTGCTCCTGGAGGTCGCCATATGTATGTAAAAAAGAGACCTTTAGCGGCTACAGTAGTAGTTACAGAAGGGCCAACTGTTTCTGGGCATTGTCCTTCAGTAGACGTACTTTTTTCTTCTGCGGCAGCAGAATATGGTAGTAATGCTATTGGGCTGATTATGACAGGGATGGGTGAAGATGGAGTAGCTGGGCTTGGACAGATAAAACAGGCTAGAGGGCTGACTTTAGCACAAGATGAAGCTAGCTCAGTTGTATTTGGCATGCCAAGGGTGGCTCTAGCACGCGGCTATGTTAATGAAATGTTATCTTTAGAACAAATACCAAATTATCTTATTGAAAAAGTGGGACTTTTATGAGCTTAAAAGAGGAAAGTATTGTAAAAACTATTAATCCATTTACTTGTTTAATAGTAGATGACTCTGAATTTGCTCGAATACACTTGATGGAAATAATGATGGAAATAATCGGTACCGAAAAAATCCGGTTTGAAGTGGCTTCTGGAGGACAGGAAGCTATTGAACTTTATAAAAAATTTCGGCCTGATTTGGTGATGATGGATATTGTTATGCCAGGCATTGACGGAGTGGAAACAGTAGAGCGAATTTGCCAATTTGATCTTAAGGCTCGCATTATTATGGTTAGTTCTTTAAGCTATAGAGAGAAGGTAAGACAGGCCATTTTAGCTGGGGCAAAACATTTTATTATTAAACCAATAAAAGCAGAATTACTCTATCGTGTAGTTGTTGATATTTTAACAAAATAACTTGGACTAGAATTTATGAGACTAGAATTTGTTAGAGCTTTTATTAATATTACTAAAGAAATATTTACTGAGGTTTTAGGAGCAGAAGTATCCACTGGCCCCTTAGCACTTGAGAGCCAACCTCGTATAGATAATAGTGTGGTCACTTTAGTAGATTTAGGGGGCGATGTATTAGGTAAAATTATTTTGCAGATGGATTTTTCTACTGCTAGTTCTATGGCTATGTGTATGAGTGGCCGCAATAATCTATCACGAGCAATGGTTGCTTCTTGTATTGCAGAACTAACAGGAATGGCTGTTGGGCGAGCAATTTCATGGATTAATGAGCAGTCTTGGAATATACATATGACTCCTCCAATTGTTACTATAGAAACAAAATGGAAATTTGTTCCTCAACAAGTTGAGACATTAATATTTCCATTAAAAACTGCTTGTGGTGAAGTAATATTAAATGTTAGTTTGGTAGATAAGTTGTAAATAAACTTTTAAAATAGGAGTTTTTACTAGAAGTTATGTCGAAAGGAGAAAATCTGTTAACAATTTTTTCTAAAGGACAAGAGTTTTTAACAGAACTAAAAAAAAGCGATCAACTAGCAAAAGAAATAATGACTGAGAATGCAGAGTTAAAATTACAGATCATAGGTTTACAAAGACAATTAGCCAGTAAAAATAACTTTATTGAACCATCAAAACTAGAAGAAGAAAACCGACAATTACAGCAAAATATTAAACGACTAGAACATCATAGCTCATCAATAGAAGCAGAGA
>JAHFUF010000784.1 GCA_023265235.1 Blastocatellia bacterium | reverse complement strand
CATTGGAATTACTTGTTCACGTCGCCCAGTACCATGACTTGGATCAACAATAATAGGTAAATGGCTAAGCTTTTGTACTGCCGGGATAATCGATAGGTCTAAAGTATTACGGGTATAATCAGTAAAGGTACGAATTCCACGTTCACATAAAACAACCTGATAATTTCCCTCTGCCATAATATATTCAGCCGCCATTAGAAATTCCTCTAAAGTTGCAGACATTCCACGTTTAAGCATAACAGGCTTACGGCATTGGCCAGCACGACGCAGCAAAGTGAAATTTTGCATATTACGTGCGCCAATCTGTATCATGTCAGCATATTTTTCTACTAGGTCTAAACTCTCATTATCAATAGCTTCTGTGACAATTGCCATACCATAAGTATCACGTACTTCAGCCAAAATCTTTAAACCTTCTTCACCATGCCCTTGAAATGAGTAAGGAGAAGTACGGGGTTTATAAGCACCACCGCGAAATAATTTTACACCATAACGACCAATTGCATCAGCAACAGCAAAGGTTTGTTCGCGCGATTCTACAGAGCATGGGCCAGCAATTACCACTAAATCACCGCCGCCAATCTTAATTTGACCAACTTTTACTATGGTACGGTCAGGTTTTACTTCACGGCTCACTAGCTTATAAGGTTTAGAAACGCGGATCGCTTCAGCAACCCCTGGTAATAACTCAAAGGTTAGTGCATCAATTGCTCCTGTATTACCAGTGATACCTATTGCTGTGCGTTGGGCACCAGAAATTGGGTGGGCACGCAGTCCCATGGTTTCAATAGTTTCTACTACCTGACGCACTTGTTCGTCGGTTGCTTGCCGTCGCATTACTACTAGCATAAATTATTTCTCTCCGTATGTGTATAAATTAAAATGTTTTTTTGGTGTTGCAGAACGAGGTTTTACCCCTTTGCGCATATCAGGAGTAATACGATTACCCTGACAAATCTCTGCGTATAATTTACCACTGTCTTTAACAGTACGCTTTTGATTTTGGAAGTCAACCTCTACCAATCCAAAGGGAGTCCGATAACCTTCAGCCCATTCAAAATTATCAATAAATGACCAATGAAAATAACCTCTTACGTCAATTCCTTCAGCAATAGCCTTATGTACAGCCTCTAAATGATCAAGTAATGCTCTTGGCCTTTGTTCATCAGTATCATCAGGAATACCATTTTCAGTGATAAAAATAGGTCGTCCATACTGAGACATCCTTTTACATAAGCGATAAAGCCCTTCAGCATAAATTTCCCAACCAAATAAAGTTAATTCCGCATCAGGTGGAGCAAAATTACGACCGAACATTAATCCAGGAGACTTAATATTAAAGGCTACTAAATCGCGTGAATAGTAGTTAATACCAATAAAATCCATAGAATCTTTTGCTCCAGGAATTTCACCTGTTCCTAGTGGTAAATAAAGCTTGCCTTCAGTTAGAGCACGAATAATTACTTCATTAAAGGCATAGTCTTGTAAGTAAGCAACTTTTCTATCAAACCAAGATTTAGGATTGGCAGGGTCAAAAATCCTTATATTATGAGCAATTCCAACCATTGGCTTAAGTTTTGCTTTGTTGTGCAAAATCCTATAAGCCGCAGCATGTGCCCGCATCATATTTGCTGTACAAGCAAAAGCTAACTTAGGGCTTTTTTTAGCAGGCGGCCAAGCACACAAAACATAACCCATCACTGAATAAACCATTGGTTCATTTATTGTTACCCAATAACGCACCAAATCCCCATATTCACGGGCTACTAGCTCGGTAAATCGCTCAAAGTATGGAATTATAGCAGGAGTTTCCCAGCCTCCTCTAGCATTTAGCCATTGTGGGTTAGTAAAATGATGAATGGTTAAAAGCGGCTCGATTTTATATTTATGTAGGGTTTCTAGTACATCACGGTAATGATCAATAGCCCCTTGATCAAATTTTCCTTCACTAGGCTCTATTCTGCTCCATTCTAAAGAAAGCCTATGAGAATTTTGGTGTAACTTGTTCATTAATAAAATATCTTCTTTATATAGATCATATTGGCGACAAGCATCACCAGAAGGTTTACCATCGTGAATACGCCCTGGTTGTTGTTCAAATGCCCACCAATCATTAAGCCTATTGTTTCCTTCTACTTGATGTGCGGCTGTGGCTGTTCCCCACATAAAATTAGCAGGGAATTGGAATTCTTTATTCTCAGTCATTAAATTGTTCCTAAAATTGTTCCTAGTTGTTTTCTACGCCAAACTTCTCTTGAAAATCTTTAGCAGACTTTCTTAATGCTAACCAATCCTTAAATATTTCTGGAGTACTTAGCCAAATTTCAAACCAAAAAGCTATTTCCTGTTTTACCACACGTTTTTCTGTTGGGAGCTTTTCATTATCTGCAATTAATTTCGCTCTTAACTTGACACGTTTAGCAAAATCTCTACAGTAAAATATTTTTTCTTGATCGCCTTCTAGCTGAAATTGATGAAAATAACTATCTAAAACAAGTATTGATTTTTCAGCACTAGCTAAAGTATCAAAGCTTAAGCTAAACAAAGAGTTTTCATTATTGCTTTCTACTTGGTTAGGTATATCAAGCTGTTCTTGGAAATAAACTTTTTGGCCTTCGGCAATTAGAGTTTGGGCAATAAAGCTAGGTGTAGCCATCCCACCACTACCATAAGCCTCTACTAGCCGAGAGTTAATTACCTCAATGACTTGTTGTGTTAATTCTGGAAAACCTTCTTGAAGAAAGATTTCCAAAATAAGCTCTTTTTTGGTTTTTCGTGCCATAAGATATTTGACAAAAGTATATTT
>JAHFUF010000161.1 GCA_023265235.1 Blastocatellia bacterium | reverse complement strand
TGCAAAGTGAACCATTGTCTTTAGAAGTAAACCCAGTAGCTAATGTAGTGCTTAGTCCAAGTAAAACCACAGTTCCAGCAACTGGTTTTTCTCTCCCTTCAGTAATAACTTATCTAGGAATGTTACTTTTACTTGCAGTAGGAATAGGAATTGGTTTTAAGCTAAAACAATTACGACCATTAGGGGCTGTTAATGTTACAACTAATAGCGAACTTACTATAGAACCTGTAGAGCCTGAGTCAATTGTTCCTGTTATTCTTTCTCCTTCTGCTCCTTCTAGTTTTGCTCCTCCTGGTTTTGTTGAACCTGTTACACCTACTTCTCCAGTTATTCCTGTTACTGCTGTTACTATTACTCCAATTATTCCTGCTTCTATTCCTAGCTTTGCTCCTCCTACACCTTTAACTATTCCTGATCCGCCAATAGCTCCTATTACTGCTACACCTATTTTTAACTTTACTCCTCACGATCCACCACCTGTTCCTGATACCCCTATTATTCCTGCTGTAGTTATTCCTGTTCCAATAGTTCCTATTTCTACCCCTGATCCTGTTGAGCTACCTGTTCTAGAAATACCTGAAATTGTTGTGCCTGCTCCACCTATTACACTAGCTACTAATATTGTACCGAGTAAACCCGCTAAGGTTAGTAAGCCTAGTAAGCCTAGTAAACCTGATAAACCCAGCAAACCTAGCAAGCATAGTAAGCCTGATAAATCTACTGACAAAGTGACTAAGCCTATTGTTACACCTGTGCCTATTATGACTATTGCACCTACACTTGAACCTATTATATCTATATCTAAACCTGTTACACCTGCTACACCTAGTCCTAGTATTAAAACGACTGAACCAATATCAATACCTATCACAGAGGCTAAAGAAACTAAAACTGAAAAACCTCTTCCAACACCTATTGTTGCACCTGTCCCAATTCCACAAAGAGAACTTGTTAAACTTATTACTACTATTAAACCTGCTAGTACTGTTACTGTCCCATCTAAAACTTTTAAGGCCGACACATCACGCTTAGTTAATGCCGCTTATGGTAAATTACATAGAGGTGATGAAAAGGCTTACTGTAAAGAATTGCTTAAAGCGTTAATACTAATTTTTGAAAATGGGTTTCGCACACCTGCATCAGAACTAAGTACAGAAAAAATGTTAGAGCTATTAAACAGCCGAGCAACTGACTCAAACTTGCGAGATTCGATTATCAAACTTTATCAAGAATGCGAAGAGATTTCTCTTTCATCAACACAGACAGACCATGTTCCTAATAGCGAAAAAGATTATGTTCGTTTTGTAAAAGCAAAAGCGTTAATGGAACGCTTTTTGACCATAGCTAGTTAAACTTGGTGTTATTATAAATTTAAGGTATTTTAGATAAAGTCTTGCGCAAGTAATTCACATTTTTTAGGAATATAACGCTACAGAAAAATATATGAGTAAAGCTGTTAACAAAACTAATAAAAAAGCTAATCCTCCTGAGTTAGATAATTCTGGAATAGCACAAATTAGTGTTGCTGGTTACAAATCAATTAGCCAAGAAACCTCCATTGAAATTAGACCTTTAACCATCCTTGCAGGAGCAAATAGTTCAGGTAAATCTAGCATAATGCAACCGCTGTTACTCTTAAAACAGACGTTAGAAGCTCCATATGATCCTGGTCCATTAAAACTAGACGGCCCTGTTTTACGATTTACCTCTGCTGAGCAACTTTTATCACGTATAGGGAAGAGAAAATTAAATGATACTTTTTCTATTTCTATAAGAGATACTAAAGGAGCAACTCTCAAAATTGTTTATAGCCGTGCTAACAAAAACGTTGAAATCCAGGAAATGTCTCTTTCAGGTTATGAAGAGAAATTTTTAAACCTTCGACCTAACTTATCCCAAAAAGAAATATTCGATATTTTATCATCTACTGAAGTTGGAAAACATATTTTAAGCCAAATGCAGAAAATCTCTTCTGATGGAAATCTTCACATTAGACCTTCTATTACTCGTAATCGTTGTTTTTTAGATCTAGAACTAACTCTAGAAAATAATGCTCAAAGAATGAAATTTTATTTACTAGATGAAGTATCTACAGAAACTACTAAGAAAAAAATAACAAATCTTATTCACCTTCCAGGTTTGCGGGGTAATCCAGAAAGAACATATTCAATTACTGCTGTTAGTCAGACTTTTCCTGGTACGTTTGAAAGCTATGCTGCTAGTGTAATTGCTCATTGGCAAACTAGCAAAAACAAGGAAAAACTAGACCTCTTAGGAAAAGCCTTGCAAATATTAGGGTTATCTTGGAAAGTTGAGGCTGAGCCAGTTGATGGGACTAAAGTAGAGTTACGAGTTGGGCGATTACCCCTCGTTGCTAAAGGAGGAAATAAAGATTTGGTTAGTATTGCTGATGTTGGTTTTGGTGTTTCACAGACTTTGCCTGTAATAGTTGCCCTTCTAGTTGCTGAACCTGGGCAGTTAGTTTATTTAGAACAACCTGAAATACATCTGCATCCTCGCGCACAAACAGCACTAGCACAACTACTAAGTGATGCAGCAAAGCGAGGTGTAAGAGTTGTAGTTGAAACCCATAGTTCTCTTCTTTTATTAGGGGTTCAGTCTCTAGTTGCAGAAGGAACACTGCCTACTAATTTAGTAAAACTTCACTGGTTTTCTCGCAATGCTGATGGCATGACAGAAGTAACTAGTACAGACTTAGACGAAACAGGAGCATTTGGTGATTGGCCTGAAGATTTTGCAGAAGTATCGCTGGAAGCACAAGACCGTTATCTCACAGCAGCAGAATTACAAATTTTCAAGAAAAATTAATGAGTCCAAAAGCTTATAAGAAGTCCAAAATATCAAAAAACTTGGTTATTGATGCCTCTATTGCCCACTCAGCAGGACAAAAAGAACACCCATCTTCAAAACATTGTCGAGAGCTTTTAGACTCTATACTAGCAATTTGCCATAAAATGGTTATGACAAAAGATATTAGAGATGAATGGAACAATCATCAAAGCATTTATGCAAAAGAGTGGCGTTACACAATGACATCAAGAGGAAAAATAATCTCCCCTGCTAGCTCATCTAATAATATCCTTCTTGATAAACTCCAAAACTCTGCTGAAGAGCTTTATAAGCAATTAGATGAGCGTAAATCACAACTAGAAATAATGAGAAAAGACTTACATTTAATTGAAGCTTCGCTAGAAACACATTCTATAATTATTTCTACTGATAAAGAAGCTCAAAAAGCATTTACAAAAATCTCTCATGATATTGGTGAAATTAAGCAAATTATGTGGATTAATCCTGTTGCTAATGCAGAAGAAATGGCTAAATGGCTAGAAGAAGGCGCGAAAACAGAAAATAAATATTTTTTAGAAAATATCTCAGATCCTTAAACAGAAACGCCCAGCTAACCTTATGCTAGCTGGGCGTAACCTTGCTATAATTTAACCCTTAACTTGAGACATATGAAACACATAAGTCTACCCTTACTATCACATTTAATTATTACCTACAGCCTTAATAATACGGTTAGCAGCCGCTACAACCTGTTCGTCGCTGGTAAACTTACCGAAGCTAAAACGAATCGCGCCTAATGCGTCTTCCACCGTTACACCCATTGCAGTTAGTACTGAAGAGGGTTGTCGTGAAGTAGTATGACAAGCTGCACCTAAAGAGGCAGCAATGTCTGTAGCTATTAAGAGCTTTTGCCCATCACAACCACGAAAACTTAAATTCAATGTGTTCGGTAACCGTTCTGTAGGATGACCATTTAAGCTCACATTACTTAAAGAATCTGTGATTATTTTATGAAATCGATCGCGATTTGCTTTAACTTTGGTAACAATCCCTTCTCCTTTAATTTTTGCTATCTCACAAGCTTTACCTAAGCCTACAGCACCTGCAACATTAACCGTACCGGCACGACGACCCCCTTCATGTCCAGCACCCAAAAGATAAGGAGCTAGTTCTATACCTTCACGAACAATTAATGCTCCTATACCTTTTGGGCCATAAAACTTATGTGCTGCAACTGTTAACATATCTATATTCATAGTTTGAACATCAATAGGAAGTTTACCAACTGACTGTGCCGTATCTGTATGAAAATAAATCCCTTTTTTGCGAGCGATAGCACCAATTTCAGCAATAGGTTGAATTGTACCTACTTCATTATTGGCATGCATCACGCTAATTAGAATTGTTTTGTTAGTGATGCTTTTTTCTAGTAAACCCACATCAGTTTGACCAAAATTATTAACAGGTAAAAAAGTTATTTCAAACCCCTCTGTTTCTAATTCTTTACAGCATTTTATAATTGATGGGTGCTCAATTTGTGTAGTAATGATATGGTTGCCCAAGTTACGACGACTGCGAGCAATGCCACGAATAACAGAATTGTTACTTTCTGTCCCACCACCAGTAAAAATTACTTCACTAGGATGACAGTTAACAAGTGTAGCTACTTGATTACGTGCTTGTTCTAAGCCTTGTGCGGCACGTTGACCAAAACTATGAAAGCTCATAGCATTAGCAAAATTATCAGTTAAATACGGTAGCATTGTGTCTAGAACTTCCTTATCTAGAGGAGAAGTTGCATTATAATCAAGATAAATATTATCCATTAGTTATTGTCCTTAATAATTTTATCAAGTGATATTTTTTTATTTTCGCATTATAGTGTAAGCTACTGCATTCTTAAGAACAACCTTATATGTCATATCAAGTTTGGGCAAATCTATGGAATCTACCAACAATTCTAAAGCAAATGATAAGCGTGTTTCACTTTCAGAAGTAGTGGTTTCTCAAAATGATCCTATAATAGCTAGAGTAGCCTTAAAATTAGGCAACCAAGTAGAGTGGGGTGAATGTAGCGGAGAAAAAAAAATAGAACTTACCGTAATTGGCCAAGCAACGTTAGAGGCATTAAATAAAATATTGCCTCGCCCTTTAGAAGCTAGGCTTGATTATGTTGAAGCTGTGGCAGCTCAACGAGAAAACACTCCTCAAACCGCTCTTTCCTTAATTCGTTTTCGTGAAGCACAAAAAGAAATATTCTTAAATGGTAGTTGTCCTATAGGCGATTCCCCTCATCAAGCTGCGGCTAAATCGATACTTGACGCTCTAAACCGCAAAATTGATGTAGAACTCCAACGTGCTGCATTTCGTGCCCGCACAGGAGCATTAGTAGCTACTAATGATATGATAGCTGTTATTAATCCAGAGCCTTCTACCCAACCTGCTATAGAATCTATAGAAAACGTCAATAAAGTTGTTCCAGACAAAGAAACTACTATTGTAGAAGACGCGCTTAATATTGAGCGTGCAGCTAATCTTTCTGCCCAAGCTTATTCTAATTCAATAAAAGGAAACTATGAGCAAGCTGCTTTTTATTATCAACAAGCCATTGAACTAGAAAGCTCTAATGCTCGGTACTATTATGAGTTAGGTTTAGTATTATCAAAATTACCTGACAAAATACAAGAAGCTCGTATAGCACTAAAACAGGCTGTTGAGCTAAACCCTAATGAAGCTACTTATACTAAAGAATTAGACTATTTTGATCGTGGAGAACAACTAGCGGCACCAGAAATTATCAAAGATTTTTCAGGTAGAAGTATTACTATCATTGAAGAAGAACAACCTAAAACTCTAATGCAAACGCGTGTTAGTAATAAAGTTGTTGCTGCTATTGTTTTTGTAATTCTTGTTTTGGCAGGCACACCAATAATCCTTTTTTTTATCAATAGCGAATTTGGAAATAATATTGATAAAACAATTGAAGCTGAACAGCCTCAGGAATTAAAACTAGTTTATGAATGGCCTTCAGTAGAATCAGGTAAAAACATAAAACAGAAAGCTGATGAAATAATAAAACAAGAGGGGGTAGCCGAAGTTTCTAACGCTTTTTGGTCGGTTAGTATTGATAAAACTGGCAAAATAAATGCTTCTTTTTCTTATATGGGAAAAGATCAAAAAGTACGAGAAGCAACCTGGAATGTGGATCTAGCTAAAAAGTATGTATTACCCATCAATCCAGGTGCTGAAGCTATTAGTGGTAAAGTTAAATAGTGGTCGCCGTCGCCCTGAGTGACATTCTTTAGTTGCTATGGAGCTATGGAGCTATGGAGCAAGCGGTTTCATAGTCGAGCCTGAATCTGGGCCAGCATTAGCATCAGTGCTCATACTAATATCTCCTATTCCACTATATAACATGCCTTCATCAGAACTAATGTAAAAAGTGCGCCCACCTGAACCAAGGCGGTTTGTAGTTGAAGAAACTATTGGGTGGGCATGAAATACATATCTATTAGTAATTTGTAGTGACGTATCGTTAATAACACTTGCTGTAGGTGATAGCATATGGTATCTATATCCGTTTATGTTGGCACTATTATCACCTAATGCTTTACCAAATCTATCATCCAAGTACCCTGTTAAAACCAACCGTCCTAAAGTTAGCGCATAAGAACCATGTACAGAAAAGTGTGTAGTTTGTGCTGAATGTAGAGAACGACAATTAGCTACTGCACCTGATTCATTAGCAGCACGACGAGAAGCAATTAAGTTTGGTACTGCAATAGCTGAAAGAATCCCTAGAATTGTAACTACTACCAACAATTCAACTAAAGAAAACCCTTGTTTTACCTTAAGTGTTCTTAAGGTAAACTTTGATCTTGACATGCTGTTGCTCATAATTGAGCCTCCTTAAATTTTCTAATTTTTAGAAAACCCCTCAAAACAACAAGCCCAGTATTTATTATAAGAATGTTTTTTTATGTTTTAGCAAATGTTAACACATATCTCAAATAATGGTAAAAACTATTAATAAAAATTTTTCTACTTCTAATTTCTGTACAGGTTTATTAATCAACTTCCATTCGGATTTTTGCAATATTTTTACTATCTTTTTCAAACTCTATCTCTGTTGCTAAGCCAAATATCATACCTGAATAATAGAGGCATGGATTATTAACATTTTTACTTTTTTTAAGTTGCCAAGGGTAAGTTTGATTATTCTCATTAAATATATTAGGAAAAGCCTCTGCTTGAGACAAAATTTCTTCTTCTGCTTTCTTGCGGCTTTCCTCTTCTCGGTGGTCAAGTATAGCAGCGCGAATGTCTATGCCTTCTGGATTTTCTTTGTCCAAAATCACTTGCTTAACATAATTTACTAGTGCTTTTCTTGCTGTTAGCTTAAGTTCTTTTGTTGATTGTTCCATAAACTTACTATGTCCGAATGCGTCTTTTTTGAAGGCTAGGGTTGAGTCATAAGAGAAAAAAACAAGATTAATCAAGATAAAAAAAAACAAATTTTTCATTTTAAGCATTTATAAGATGTGCCTTTAATAGAAAGATTTTTCTTGGGTAGTTCTATGGGATAGATGAAAAATTTGTCTATGTTCGGCACAATGCTAGCCACAAATCAATTTACTCAAAATATTTCTAGTCTCAAAATAATTATTTTTAATTTGCTACCCTCGTTCCACTACTTCTTCTTCCCACTTTTGCATGCTAGTTTTAGTTTCTACCATTTTTACTGAGCGATGTTGATCTGTTCCGTTTGTAGATTCATCTTGAGCACGATAATCAATCGCAGCTTTAATAAAAGAAGTAAATAATGGATGTGGTGCTAAAGGCCGTGAACGCAGTTCAGGGTGAAATTGACATCCTAAAAACCAAGGATGATCAGGTAGCTCTACCATTTCAACAAATTTTCCATCAGGAGAGCGCCCAGATATTACCAAACCTTTTTCAGTGAGAACCTTTTCATATTCAGTATTAAACTCATAACGATGACGGTGACGTTCTGAAATTGTCTCGCTTTGATAAACCTTAGCTGCAAGGCTTGCTGGTTTTAACTCGCATTCATAAGACCCTAAGCGCATAGTTCCGCCCATTTCCTCTACACCAATTAAATCACGCAGCATGTAAATAATTCTGTGGGGGGTGTTTTGGTCAAACTCCGTACTATCAGCATTTGCAAGATTACAAACATTGCGAGCATATTCAATACAAGCACATTGCATCCCTAAACAAATCCCAAAAAATGGAACCTTATTGCGACGAGCATAAAAAATCGCCCTTAACATCCCACCAATACCTCGTTTACCAAACCCTCCAGGAACAAGGATCGCGTCCATATCTTTAAGAGGTTCTGCCCAATTTTCTTCAGTTATCAGACGTTCGGACTCTATCCAACGAATATTAACTTTTACTTTATTTGCTACACCACCATGTACTAGGGCTTCGATTAGGCTTTTATAAGAATCTTTTAGTTCAACATATTTTCCTACAATGCCTATATTTACACTATGAGGAGAGTTTTTTATAGCATCTACTAATTGCCTCCAATGATGCAAATCTGGTTCACGAGTAGGAAGATTTAAGAGTTCAACAATTAGTTCGTCTAGGTTTTCTGCGGCTAAAGCAAGTGGGACTTCATAAATTGTACTAGCGTCTTGGGCTGTGATAACAGCTTTTTCTGAGACATTACAAAAAAGAGCTATTTTTTCCTTTAACTCTCTAGGCAAAGGTCGTTCAGTACGACAAAGTAGGATGTCTGGCTGGATCCCTATTTCTAAAAGGTCTTTGACAGAATGTTGTGTTGGCTTACTTTTTAGCTCCCCAGCACTAGAAATATAGGGTACTAGGGTTAAATGAATAAAGATTGCGTTTTGTCGCCCTACCTCTTGGCGTAGTTGACGAGTTGCTTCTAGAAAAGGTAGCGACTCTATATCACCCACTGTGCCACCAACTTCAACAATCACCACATCAACCCCTGTAGAAACTTGTTTAATTGCGTCTTTAATCTCATTAGTGATATGCGGGATAACTTGAACTGTTTTACCTAAGAAATTACCTTTACGTTCTTTTTCAATTACAGAAAGATAGATTCGCCCTGTAGTCAAATTGTTATTTTTAGTCATTCTTGCAGAAGTAAACCGCTCATAATTACCTAAGTCTAGGTCTGTTTCAGCACCATCATCAGTAACAAAGACCTCACCA
>JAHFUF010000160.1 GCA_023265235.1 Blastocatellia bacterium | reverse complement strand
TATATCTTGGTACTGCATAATCTTTTGCTCTCAAAACATGAAATTCTGTACTGCCAAACCCTTTTTCTGTTTTTAAGCTATCTAGACAAGTACCTTTTCCATTTTCAAAACAAGGGGTAATTTTTGCAACAAGAATGTCATTTTTCTCAAAATAAGTTAACCCTTTTTTTACTTCTGAAAAACACATTTCATTATGTTTAAGAACTTTCCCACTTTCTGATACATCTTCCATTCCCAAAAATGAAACTATTTCATTATTCCTCATTTGCTTTTTACTTGGGCTTAGCTCGAAAAAATCTCCTAAATGTCCTTTTTTCACTTGTTCCCTATCGTTTACCAATTCTTTCCTTTCCCACTCACCCATAAATCCCGTCAATCTTTTCTTTCCTGTCAATAATTCCTGCATCGCCCCTTGTTTAATATTGCGTTTTTTGGTGATGAATTGGTCTAGCGAAGTAATCAGCGCGTCAACATCGGAAAGCGCGGCGGCGATGGCCTGTTGATCGGGGATGGGAGGCGTTATAACAGCAATATTTCTTAGCGATTTTCCATCAATATTTGGAAAAGTAGAACCAGTTGTTAGGGTAAGAATGCTTTTTACACTTACCTGAATTAAAAATTCAAGAAATGAATTGTCTAAATTAATCCTAGCTCTTATGGCCGCAATACCTCTACCTATGCAGTAGATATCATTAGAAGTATTTTTTCTTCCAGTTGAACTTCCTCTAACACATAGTAAAATATCACCTTTTTTACATAATTTTGTTGGCAGAGTAGTCCATTGAACCTTAATTGGGTATTTTTCTGTAAACTCTGTGGGGCCGTTTATGAGTGCAATTCCTACTTCATTTTGATTGTATGAAACACCAAGCGGTGATTGCCCCATAATAATCTCAGCGATATCGCCTAGTTTTTTTACTTCCCAATCTTCAGGAATAACCCCAACCTCGGTTTGCTTATATCCTTTCTTTACTTCCATACAAACCCCATTTTTTCTAGATGAGCATTAACTTTTTCTGTCAATTCTTCAACTTCTTTGGCAATGTCAGGCATAGGTTTGTTGTAGCGTTCTGCTAGCGTTTTGATTCTTTGCGTTAGGTTTTGGGATATACGCTCTAACTCCGATTGCACAACACTATCAAGCGTAGTTAGCCATTTATCATCAACTACTAGCAGTTTAATTTCGTCTATGGAAAGGTCTTTGTATTTGGCTTTTACTTGTTTATCAAACGCGGCTTTTGCGTCTTTAACTTTTTTGTTAGCAATGGCTTCTTGTTCTGCTAGTGATAAATATTCTTCCAACACCTTTAACTCTGCCGCTTCGTCAGCATCTTTTTTAGCAAAAAGACCTTTTAATTCTTTAACACGCTTTTGCACTTCAGCTTTGTTGATTTTGCCGCTCTCGCTTTTTCGCTCTTCTAGAAAGCCTTCCTCGCCGCTATGCTCTTCTTCTAGTTCTTCGCGCCCGCGTGTAAGGTTCTCTTTATCGGCTTCTAGCTGTTCAATGGCTTTTTGTTCGGCAGAAAAATAACGTGAAATAATAAGCTTTTGCGGGATCAAGTCCTCATTGGCTAGCCAACCGTCTACGGCAATCATATAAACATCGTCTTGCATAGTGTCTGTCCAATAGGTCATTAAACCTTGATAAATATCATATTTATCAACCAAATGAATGTTATCAAAAGATTGCAAAATATCTTCTGATAGCTCATTAATTAAAGTTTTTGGTTTAGCTCCAACCTCAATATTTTTTAACTTGGGCGTATGCTTCTCGCGCCATCTACAGAAAACTTCTGTTGTTTGACTAACAAAAGTCCCAAATTCTGGATGAGTGTAAATAACATCCTTAATATTTGCTGACTCAATCTTTAACTGACTGTAATTAGCTCTTGTTGATGGGGTAAAGAGTTCATTTTTAAGTGATGGGTAAGCGTGCCAATAATTTTCTAATTCATAAATATCATGATTTGGAATACCTCCAAGTAGGTGAGCTTCAATGTCTTGAATGTCTTCAGACTCTTGGCTATCAATATAACGTGGGATATTTAAGTTAAAGTCATTAGCTTCAATTTCTGCCGTCGATACCATACGCGAATATTTTGGAATTGGAATTTGGTTATTGAAAACATCAACTATTTTATGGATGTCCTGATGGCGCAATCGGTTTTTATTACCGTCTTTAACAAAAGCTTTGCTAGCATCAATCATAAAAATACCGCGTCGGCTGTCAGCATTTTCTTTATCAATTACGATAATACAAGCAGGAATGCCTGTTCCATAAAATAGGTTTGCAGGTAGTCCTATAATCCCTTTGATATAGCCTTTGCGAATAATGTTTTGACGGATTTGGGCTTCTGCGTTACCACGAAACAAGACACCATGAGGCAAAATAATTGCCCCTTTGCCTTTGCTTTTTAGCGAGCGAATCATATGTTGTAAAAAAGCATAGTCACCATTTTTATCTGGTGGTACACCATCTTCAAACCGTTTATAAATGTCTTGACTAGGGTTAAATCCAGTACTCCAGGCTTTATTAGAAAAAGGTGGATTAGCAACAGCAAAATCAAAAGTTTTCAAATTATCGTCTATTTTCCAATGTGGGGATGCTAGAGTGTTATCTTGCCAAATCTCTGCCGTTTCGTTGTTATGTAGAATCATATTCATTTTGGCAAGAGCTTTGGTGGCGTTATCCATTTCTTGCCCATAAATACTAATACCATTTTGGGTTTCGTCTGCGGCTTTGATCAGTAAAGAGCCACTGCCACAAGTAGGATCGTAGATTGTTTGTGTCTGCACAGCCTTGCTTATTCCAATAACTTTAGCTATTACACGAGAAACTTCTGCGGGAGTGTAGAATTGCCCTTTGCTCTTGCCTGATTCAGTAGCAAAATGACGCATAAGGTATTCATAGGCATCACCTAAAATATCATCACCTTCGGCTCGGTTACGGCTAAAATCAAGGCTTGGGTTCTCAAAAATACCAACTAGTTTTGAAAGCCTGTCTTGCATCTCTTTGCCTTTGCCAAGTGTCTTTTCCTCATTAAAGTCAGCTACATCAATGACACCTTTAAGATCATTAGCTTCCGCTAACCTACTAATAATTTTATTCATTTGGTCGCCAATGTCTGTACGGCCTTTGAGCACAATCATATCCTTAAACCCACCACTTTCAGGTACCCGAATTAAAACATCGGTATCCAAACTAGCAGCAAACTTATCTGATACATATTTAACGAATAATAGAATTAACACGTAATCTTTATACTGAGAGGCATCCATACCACCTCTTAATTCGTCGCAACTTTTCCAAAGCGAGCTATATAATTCACTTTTCTTAATAGCCATATAATAATTGATTGATATGAATTTAGAATTAAGTTCCAGAGAAAGACATTGATAAAGTACGCTAGTATAGTAGGGCTATACAAAAATATCTAGTAACAGAAGATAGTTTATAGAAAATTAGCAGTCTTTTTAGGCTTGTAAAAGATGCCGAAGGTGGGACTTGAACCCACACACCCTTGCGGATACTGGATTTTGAATCCAGCGCGTCTGCCATTCCACCACTCCGGCTTATTTAGAAAGATTTCTTAAGATTACTATCAAAGATTTTTGACCGCGCTTATTCTCTGTCAAAATGTTTTAGAATGCAAGACTCTTATGCCAGGTTCAAGGTTGTTTAATTGTCTAAAACTTTTAGAGTCCCAAAGGGACGATATACCCTACTATCTTTCAAACCCATTTACTGCTGGAAAAGAACCAGACTTAGTAGGCGTAGGAGGTGCGACAGCCTCTTGGGTTGCCATACTACTAGTCATATCTGAAATTGCCAGTGTGAAATTACCAGGATTAGAAGAGTAGCTAATACCATCTTGTATAGTAATCACACCACCACGAACCATTTCTTCTAACACTTGATCAAAAGTCTGCATGCCATCAATAGCACCGTCTTTCATTGCATCAGTTAAAGTTCTGGAACCGCTTTGCTCGCCTCTTTCCACATAATCGCGTGTTCGTTGAGTTGAGCGTAATATCTCTATGGCTGCAATACGGCCTTGACGGTCGGTGCGTGGGATTAGACGTTGAGAAATAATGTAGCGAAATGTTTGTGACAGACGAATTCTAATTACATGTTCTTCTGATTTAGGAAAAACACCAATTATACGTTCAATCGTTCTAGCTGCATCAATAGTATGTAATGTAGAAAATACTAAGTGACCTGTTTCTGCTGCTTCTAAGGCAATTTCTACTGTCTCCATGTCTCGCATTTCACCTACAAGAATAACCTTAGGAGCTTGACGAAGGGCAGAACGTAAAGCACTCTTAAAATCAGGGCAATCAGCATAAAGCTCGCGTTGATGGATAGTAGAGCTTTTATGTGGGTGAATAAATTCAATAGGGTCTTCAATTGTGACAATATGATAATAGTAATTTTCATTTATTAAGTTAAGAATTGCTGCTAAGGTAGAAGATTTACCACTACCTGTTGGGCCAGTAACTAGCACAATGCCATTTCTTAGATCGCAAATTTGCTTAAGCTGTTCTGGAAGCAATAGATCGGTAAATGTTGGTACTCGATTAGGAATTACACGCATAACGATTGCGTGTGTACCGCGTTGCATAAAAATATTAACCCGAAAACGAGAAAACCCTGGCACACTATAAGAGAGGTCTGCCGCGCCAGACTTTTCCAGCTTTTCTCTAGCAACAGGATGATTAGCAATCATTAAGTCACAAATAGATTTAGTATGACCAGGTGTAAGCAGTTCTAACCCTTGAAGTTTTACTGCACGTAGCTGGCCTAATAATTCTACTTGAGGAGGGCGACCAGGAGAAAAAATCAGGTCACTTACTTTATCTGAAACTGAAATCATTGCTTTAAGGACTTGGTTAAAAGCTTCGTTGGCGGCGTTGGGTAGTGATTGACCAGACGGTGTAGACATACTAGTCGCTATCTCCTTGGGGTGTTTTAATTTTCTTTTGGGAATATTTCAAGGTAAGCCAAATAGTAAATTTTTTCGGTTGTTTTAGCAAGACTTTACTTAATTGTAAATTAAGTAAAGCTAATCTGTTAGGGCTTAAAAAACATAAACCCTAACAGAAAAAACGGTAGAAATGCTTTATTTCTCCTTCCATTCTGGCAAACGCCCTGGAGTGTAAGGAGCACCAATTGTATCTAAAGCCTTCTCTAAATTCTTAACATCTACTTCTAATAAAATTCGTAATTTGTTTAATTCTTCAGTAAATTCTTCAGAAGCAATTCTGTAGACATCTAACTGTGTTTGTGTTGGTGGAGCAGTAGAAAGAGACTGGTCATCAACAGTACTGTTAGCGCGTTCAGCAATCGAAGTAGGTATATTTTCATTACGGCTACCCAAAGAAACATCACCACGCAAGCGGCGCAAAATGTCGTTTAAGCGTTTTTCTATTGCTAAAGCATTGTCTAGTAGTTTTAGGTCAGAAGACTCAGAATCCTTAATAGCCTGTTTAATTGTAGTTAGCTTAGATTGTAACCCATTAGCACTTTGTAATGCTCCGCTTACTGCTTTAAGTAGGTTGTTAGCTTTCTTTTGGAATTCTACATGTGCTACACGATCGTTTTGAGGAGCAAGCTGAGAATCTAGGACTTTAACATTAAAGCTTTGGGTTTCTCCTATTGGGCTAATTACTCCATCAACTCGTTTAGCCAAAGAAACTTTATAAGTACCAGGTAATACTAGTGAGCTAGCAAATAATTCACCATCTTCATTAAGTGGTTGAGGGGAAACAGTTGTTGGGGGATAACGCAGGTTCCAAACCACTCTATTAATTCCTGATGAAGTAGAGCCAGTAAATTTGCGTACTACATTGCCATTAGCATCTGTAATAGTAACAATAATTTCTGGTGCAGGTTCTTGGTCTTCTGCACGCAATTGGTCAGGGCTTGGGTAAGGCGCAGACTGTTTTTTCTTTTCAGCTTCTTTTTCTGCTTCTTGCCTGAGTTGTTTTTTAGTTTTTAACGAGTCTTTTAAGTAATAAGTAATAGTTGCACCAAAGGGTGGATTTTCTGCTACAAAAAAACCATCTCCTTGAAAAGATTTACCACGTCCTCCTAATGGCTCAGAAGGAATAAACCACCAAGGATCTTTTACTGGGAAAACTACACATTCTTGGTTAAGCATTTCTGGCTTAAGTAAGCGTAACGGAGTGTAGTTGTCAAGAATATAAAATCCACGTCCAAAAGTTGCTACTACCAAGTCGTTTTCTCGCTTTTGAATTGCTAAATCTCTCATTGCAATAGTAGGCAGTCCACCAGTTAATTTAATCCATTTTTGCCCACCATTGATGCTAAAAAAGAGTCCAAATTCTGTACCAACAAAGAGTAGGTTAGGGTTTACATTGTCTTCTGTAATTGCAAGCACTGGGCCATTTTCTGGTAAGTTGTTAGATAAAGACACCCAAGTCTTACCCATATCTGTACTTTTTAACACATAGGGTTTAAAGTCAGCATTTTTGTGATTATCAAATGTTGCATAAACAGTGTTGGCGTCATGTTGAGAAGCAAGCAGCCGGCTAACATAGGTCATATCTGGGACATTAGCAACTTTTTCTACCTTACGCCAATTGCTACCATCATCTTCTGTTATTTGTATTAAGCCATCATCGCTACCAACATAGATTAAGCCTTCTTTCTTGGGTGATTCTGATAGCGAAGTAACATTACCATAAAATGAAGTAGAGGCATGTTTAGCTACAGCATCAGCACCCCAAACCTTACCCATTACAGGTAGTTTGTTGCGGTCAATTTCTCTAGAAAGTTCTTTACTAATTGCTTTCCAACTATTACCACGATCATCACTACGGAAAAGCTTATTGGCAGCAAAATACAATCTAGTATGGGAATGAGGGCTAATAATTAAAGGTGAATCCCAATTCCAACGCAGAGGAGGTTCGCCTTTGCCTTCTTGAGGT
This sequence comes from Blastocatellia bacterium, assembly GCA_023265235.1. GTDB lineage: Bacteria > Acidobacteriota > Blastocatellia > Chloracidobacteriales > JADJPF01 > JADJPF01. The sequence continues at coordinate 2,088 of JAHFUF010000160.1, read as the reverse complement.
TTAATACCTATGATTTCTCCTGTACGTTTATCAAAACGTATAAGTCCACCATATTGACTTTCTGAATAGATAGTATTGGAATCTTCTGGATCCACTTGGACTCGAAAACCATCTCCACCAACTGTAACAAACCAATCTGAGTTACTAATTCCTGTTTGATTACGAGTTTGTGAAGGGCCACCCAAAGTAAAATTATCTTGTGTTCCACCATAGACATTGTAAAAAGGAAAAGCATTGTCTACTGCTATATCATAAAATTGTGTGATTGACAGATTACTTTTATAATTCCAAGTTGCACCACGATCAAAGCTTTCATAAAGTCCACCATCACAACCTACTAGTAAGTAATTAGTATTTTTAGGATCAATCCACATTACATGGCTATCAACATGTTTATATTTTTCTTGCATTCTAGAAAGAGTTTTACCGCCATCATTAGAAACCATCAAAAAGGTATTCATTATATAAATACGGTCAACATTTTTAGGATCAGGGGTGATTTGTGAATAGTAAAGAGCTGTTTGATCAAAAGGGTTTCTTTTCTCCCAAGTAGCACCATAATCTATAGAGCGGAAAATACCTCCTTTTTTATTTGCTGCTTCAACCGTAGCATATATAACTTTGTTGTCTGCTGGGGAAATGGCTAGCCCTATTCTACCTAGATCCTCAGAGGGTAAACCGGATTTTAATTTTGTCCAAGTCTCGCCTGAATCTGTAGATTTGTATATAGCACTCTCTGGGCCGCCATCAATTAATGTCCATACGTGGCGGCGGCGTTGATAAGCTGCTGCATAAAGAACATCTGGGTTAACAGGGTCTTGTACTACATCTGTCACACCTGTATTTTCACTTATAAAGAGAGTATTTCTCCAAGTTTTACCGCCATCTGTTGTTTTAAATAAACCACGATCCCCACCTGGCCCCCATAAAGGGCCTTGAGAAGCAACATAAAGAGTGTTACTAGTGCGAGGGTCAACAACAATACGAGCAATATGCTCAGAAGCCTTTAACCCCATATTTTTCCAGCTTTTACCACCATCATCAGAACGATAAATACCATCGCCATAAGCAACACTACGCTGGGAATTAAGCTCACCAGTTCCTACCCAAACAGTAGAAGGGTTTTTAGGGTCTAAAGTTATTGCACCGACAGAGTAAGTAGTTTCATTATCAAAAATAGGTGTCCAAGTTGTACCAGCATTAGTTGTTTTCCAAACATTTCCTGAAGCGGCACCGACATAATAAGTACTACGGTCATTAGGGTCAATGGCTAGTGTTACTACACGGCCAGAGGTTAGGGACGGCCCAATAGGGCGAAAATTTAACCCAGCAAAAGTAGCTGAGTTCATAGGGTCTGCTTCTGCTTCTGCTTTTTGTGCATAAACAACGTGACTTTGTATTATTAGTACTATTGCAAATAGGAAATAAAGTAGTTTCACGGTAAAACTCTCCTTTAAAACAGACATATAAGGTTTATAGATAGTGCGGAGTTTATTTCTTAAGTTTTTAAGTTTTAAATAAGTTAGTCAAGACAAAAGTCTACTTATAGAAATATAAGGTTTTACCATTCTTTATATAACTTCACAAGCTATTTGAATGAAATTATTTGAAATAGAAAAAAGATTATTGACAAATACTTTTTCATTTTATTTTCTCCTTGTTGTGTATTAGCTGACTATTTAACGGATATATGATGTTATCTTATTAATTATAAATATGATAGCCGATATGTCGGCGCGCCGACATATGTTGAAATTACTTGATAAAATATTTTCAGGCTTTATTTAAACGTTTTCTTTGAAATAGCCAATAAATTGTTGTTCCTAAGCTTTGAAACAAAACCACAAAAAACACTATTTGCCCTACAAAAGGTATTAATAAAATTACACTTAGCGTTATTCCTCCTGCTAGAGCTTGGGTAAAAAGTGAATTGCTACTATTACGTAATATCAATATTCGTCTACCCCAAAGGCAAACCTCTGCTATTAATCCTAAAAACGTAAAAATAATTACTAGGAATAAGATTGCTAGTCCAATCAACCCTAATAGTTCATGTTTTGTGGTGATAGCAAAAATAATAAATGAAAT
>JAHFUF010000159.1 GCA_023265235.1 Blastocatellia bacterium | reverse complement strand
ACTTGTTTTAACCCGCTTTCTAAAGATTCACTATTAAGTAAAAACCAGAAAGCAGCTTGGAGTGTAGATGGAGCATAACCAGAAGTGTCTAGGTCTTCAAACTTCATTTCCTCGACTTTACTTAAGGCTTTTTGTAAGCGATAGTCTTTATCACGAGCAAAATCTTGTACTTTAGCTAAAGGATTTTTTTCTCCTGCTACTATTAGGCTTAGAGTGTAATTAACTAGTACAGATCCATCAGTACAACATTCATCCCAATGAGTAACGCGTGAGCAAGTAATAGAATCTGCTACCAATTGATCTAAGTTGTGACAGCGTAAAAGTCCAATAGGAACACCATAAACTAGGCTTGCACTACCAGCCACTTTCATAGAGCTATCATAAGCAGCACCTTCGCTAGCTTCCTGCCAGCGTTCGCCCCCGCGTATTCTTTCTAGTATATGACGGGTAAAATGCCCCATATCTTTAGGGTGACTATTTAGCCAACCAACAAAACGATGAGCAATATTATCAGGGTTGAAGGCTCTTAGGGTACAAATAGACTCTAAAACAGAAACCATCATTTGCCCTTCGTCAGTATATTCACCAGGATCGAGGTTTAATTTGCCTCCTCCACGAGGGCCATCAATTTGACCGTACTTTTGTGCAATAGCCTCACGAGTTTCCCCTATACCTATTGCTGCCATTGCATCACCGAGAGCTAATCCAAGTAAACAGCCTTCAAATCTGCTACGCATTTTAATTACTCCTTGAGTAAAAATTTTTCTCTTGATTTCCCGCTATTCTACTGATTAGAATCTTTTGTCTCAAGCATCTATTACCAGCCACCTAAGTTGCCAGTCTATTTCCTAGTCATTTAGGGTTAGGACTTTAGCAGTTTATTCTTTAACATTGTGGTGGAAAAAATTATCTATCTCGGCTAAAACCTCTTGGGCAGAAGCCGTTGCTGTTCCTACTTTTGCTACAACTACCCCAGCAGCATAGTTAGCCAGTATTGCAGATTCCAACATACTAGCACCACAAGCTAAGCCTAAGGCTAGGGTAGCAACTACTGTGTCACCTGCACCAGTTACATCGTAAACCTCTCTAGCAATAGTAGGAACATTTACCACCTCATTATTATTTTCAAACAGTGACATTCCTTCTTCACCACGTGTTATCAGGACACTTGCACCCTGTAATATTTGCCTTAACCTTTCTCCAGCTAAGCTTAAGTTTTCACTTGAATCAATCGTAATCCTAGAAGCCGATTCTGCTTCATTTTGATTAGGAGTAACTATTGTAGCAGGGTGGTAATACTCAAAATTTTTAAGCTTTGGATCAACACAAACTGGAATATTTTGAGCTATAGCAGGGGTAAGAATTTTTTCCAGTAAACTTGGAGTAATTACTCCTTTTTCATAATCAGAAACTACTACAGCTTCAACAGTAGGTAATAGCCAAAGGAAATTTTCCACTAATTGTGCTTCAATCTCTTTATTAACAGGGGTTTTCTTTTCTCTATCAGCACGTACTACATGTTGAGAATGAGCAATAATACGGGTTTTTACTGTGGTAGGGCGTGAAGAGTCTAAGACAATTGAACAGGTATCAATATTAATTTTTTCAAACTCACCACAAAGACGCTCTCCATTAGCATCAATACCCCGAACACCAATAACCATTGGCTTTGCACCTAATTGAGCTAGGTTAGCAGCAACATTACCTGCACCACCAATATGTAGAGTTTCTCGTTCAATTTCTACAATAGGAACAGGAGCTTCAGGAGCAATTCGCCTAGCTCGTCCCCACAAAAACTCGTCTAACATTAAATCACCAATTACTAATATTTTTTTGTTTTGAAATTGCTCTAGTAAAGCTGCTGCACGGGAAGGTTTTAATCGTTTCATTAAGCTTACTTAAATGCTCCTGGAATTTAGCTAGTAAAAATTCTAAAGCAGACTAGGACGAACAGTTCGCCCCTACGCTAATTTTTTGGTTTAACCTCAATCTCATCTCCACTATTAGTTTTTTTGTCTGGCCCTAGAGACTGTAACTGGTAAGTCTTGCCATCAGAGCTATATAGCAAATAATTTGACCAAAGATCTGTTCTAATAGAAGGGTTGATGTAATCAGGAACTAAAAGGTCTGTCAAGGCAACTATGTCACGAACCTGAGGGTAAGAGCCTTTTGTTTTATAGTAATTTTCTAAAGCTAATGAGATTTTTTCTAGTCTCTCTTTAGTACGTTTTATTTTTTCATTTCTTACAGCACTAGTAATAAGCTCCATATCTTCCCATTGTCCATTACCCAAACGTACTTCTGCAACTTGCCAAGAGTCTTTTTTTTCTACCCTAAAAGCAGCAGTAAATTGAACTTCTACTATTGCTCCACCACGACCAACATTTTTTGGTGGATCAATAGATTGGATCCTAACTAGATCAGGATCAAATTCAAACCCAGGAATATTAGCAATTACTTTACGGGCTTCTTTTGGGCTAAGGGATTCTGGAGCAGCTAAAGCTAAAACCACTACAGAGAGCCAAAAAATATTAAAGAGGAAAAAAGTTTTTTTCTTAATCACAATTGCTACTCGTTTCTAGCCGCTAAATATCTGTATCTTCAGGGCTAAGATCTAAAAGGGATTTAATCATCAAATAAGCATCACCACCATCAGAGTAATACCGCGTAAACCTCTCCACAATGAAATATCCAAGCTTAGTATAAAGGTGTTGTGCCTGTTTATTAGTAGTACGAACTTCTAGTCGTAAAGTTATAACATTGCGTAAGCGAAAGCTACTTTCTAAACGCTCCATTAACCAGCGTCCATAACCTCTGCTTCGTACTTCTGGTGCAATAGCAAGAGAAATAACATGCCCTGTACCATCCTCTTGCACTAGGCCAATAACAAATCCTAGCATTTTATCTGATCTATCTATTTTGTAACAAACACCTCCTTGATGCAGTAACAAATAGCGAACCATATCGCTATCATAAACTTCACTAGGAGGAAAACAACGTTGGTCTAATTCCAAGCAAGCCTCTAAATCCTCAATAAGCATTGGTTGAAGTATAGTCTCTAGTTGTTTAGTAGTCATAGCACCAAGAATAGCACCAAGAATAGCACCAAGAAAAATAGTAATAAAATTGACTGAATTGACTGATTAACTTATTGGGAAAACATTATAGCTAAATAGTATCAAATGTTTTTATAAAAAAGAAAAATCTAAAAACAATTAATATTAAGAATGCGATGTAATTCTACTGCTTTCTATAATGTATTTCCTCTAGTGTTTTTTTTATTAAAGTTTTTATTAAAGCTTTTTTTAATAAAGCCGAAAAGCTCTTCTTGAACGGTAAATTATGAGCCTATAAAACCTTAAGTAAATACTTAGGTTTATATTAGGCAAGTTTCTCTGGGTCAGTTGTTAGTTGTCATAAAATGAAAGGAGGAAAATATGTATAACAAAAATTTGCTAATACGTTTTTTACAAGGGCTGATTTTAGTAAACCTAATCTTATCAACAAACTATATCAGTGCCACAAATTTTCAAGCCTTTGCTCAATCAGCAGGTTCAACAACAGCTAATCTTACAGGATTATTAACAGATCCTGATACTGCTGCAATAGGTGGAGCAACTATAACTGCAAAAAACATCGATACCAATTTTTCTAGAGAAGTAGTTTCTGATGAAAATGGTTCTTTTACTTTTTCACAACTTCCTCCTGGTAACTATGAAATTACTATTTCTGCTACAGGTTTTAGAACTCAAGCTATTCAAGCCAATCTAGCATTAGGTATTACCACTAGATTAGATTTTATATTAAAGATTGGAGGCCAACAAGAAATTATTGAAGTTATAGCCAACAATCTTTTAGAGGAAGGAAAGACTGAAAGTAGTACTAATATCAACCAAGAAAGAATTAATTCCCTACCACTTAACCGACGTAACTTTTTAGACCTTTCCTTAACTACTGCTAGAGTTACTACTGATAGACTGCCTATCCAAGGAGCTAGTGCTACGTCAGGATTATCAGTTAATGGACAACCTGCGCGTTTTAATAACATTACTATTGATGGCTTAGATAATAATGATGGCTTTACTGGTTCTGTACGCTCTACTTTTAGCCAAGATGCAATACAAGAATTCCAAGTAGTTTCTGATGGCTACTCAGCAGAATTTGGAAGAGCAATAGGAGGAGTAATTAATATTGTCACTAAAGGAGGAACTAACGAGCTACATGGTAGTTTATTTGGTTTTATTCGTAATGATAAAACCAGTGCTAAAGATACTTTTTCTTCCATTGAGCCAGATTACAAACAATATCAATTTGGAGCAAGTCTAGCAGGGCCAATTAAAAAAGATAAAGCCCTTTATTTTACATCGTTTGAGAGATTGTCTGTTGCTCAAAATTTTATTGTTTCTATTAGAGATAGTACTGTTAAGGCTGCTAAAAGCCAAGGTTTTATCCTAGATAACGGCCCAAGACCTAGTTCACTAGCCAATAGCTCTTTTTTAGCAAGAACAGATTTTCGCCTTAATTCTAGGAATACTTTGTATGTACGCTACAATTTTGGAGGAGTATCTAATGGAGCACTAGAACTATTTGGTGGATTAACAGGACAGACTAATGCTGGATCTCAACGTTTAGCAGACAATTCCATTGCTATTTCCAATACTTATGTTAACTCTAATGCTAATTTTATAAATGAGACACGGTTTCTTTTTAATCACCGTAAGCAAACTGTTGATCCACTAGAATCTGGGCCACTAGTACGTTTAATCGCACCAGAAGGTAGAGTTACTTTTGGGCGTAATACTTTTCTACCACAACTACGGCTTATAAAGAATTATCAAATTGTTGATAATATAACACTTACACGTGGAAATAATACTATTAAATTTGGTGTTGATTTTGAATATGTCCAAGTTCCTAAAAATAAAAACACCATACCAATTTTTCTAGGAGGATTTGCTTCCTTTACAAATCTAGATTTTCGTGCTGCTACAGGAAATCCAGAGTTATTTTTTTCAGCCATACAAGCATTTGATCCTTCTCAACGTACAGCTGCGCAACGTGCCTTTTTAACTGCATTTTCTGCTTCTGCTCCAACACGTTTTCCTGGTTTTCCTTCAGGAGTACAACTAGCTGATATTGGTTTACCAGTAAATTATATTCAAGGATTTGGAGATGTTAGAGTATCTTTCAATAACACCTTGCTTAGTTTATTTGTCCAGGATGATATTAAACTAAAGCCAAACCTGTTAGTTAAACTTGGGTTACGTTATGACAGAGTAAGAGTTGATACTGCACCAAAAAACAATGGTAATTTTAGCCCTAGAGTTGCATTTTCTTATCAACCTAAAGCTTTTGGTGGTATCAGATTACATGGTTCTTATGGCTTATTTTATGGTACTTTCCTTACTGCTGTTGCTGGCGGTATAAAACTTAATAGCACAGGAAAGCTTAAGTCTCTTGTATTGCCCTTTCCTTTTTCTGTTTTGGCATATCAACTTCCAGGACATAAATTTCCTGAAACAGTGAATGTACCTACAGGTGTTCCATTTATCCCACAGTTAAGCCGTATTATTACTTACCCTCAAGATTTGCGTAATAGTTACTCCCAGCAGATCAGTTTTGGGTTAGAAAGACAAATAAGCAATAACACAATAGTTGCAGCTACATATGATTTTGTTCGTGGTATTAAGCTTTTTGCTCAAAGAAGTACTAATCCTGTTGTTCGTCCTATTATTGGAGATCCTTTAGGGAGTTCTCTAAAAGGAAGGGTTGATCCTACTAAGGGAGAGGTTTTACAGTTTGAGAGTAGTTTTGATAGCTCATATCATGCAGTTACTTTTTCTATCACACAACGTTTCTCCAAAAAACTTACCCTGTTAGCACATTATACTTTTTCTAAAACCATTGATAATTTCACAGACTTTCGTGCTGAGTTTCAAGAAACGGTTGACCCTTTGAAAATAAAAGATGAACGTGGTCTATCTATACAGGATGTAAGAAGCCGATTAGTAACCTCAGCAACCTATGATACAGGAAAAACAGCTAATATATTTCTAAGAAACACCCAGCTATCAACAATAGTTAACCTAAACAGTAGTCGCCCTTATAACCTATTAGCAGGAATAGACTTAAACCGCAATGCCGATAGCCCTCCAGGAGATCGTCCATTAATAGGAGGAACAAGTATTGGACGTAATACTGGTATTACCCCTGGTTTTGCTAGTGTTGATTTAAAAATTACTCGTAGTGTTTCAATAAAAGAAAGCTATAAACTACAAGCCTTTATGGAAGTCTTTAACTTGTTTAACCGAGTTAATATAAGCGATTTTGATCGTATTTACCCACCAGATGCTCAAGGTAATTTTACTTTACCTGTTAAAAGTGGTGGTCGTTTTACTGTCCCACAAAGTCGTTTTCGTAATGCTTTTTCTCCTCGCCAAATACAGTTTGGCTTTAGACTTTCCTTCTAGAAAAAACATCTTTTATACTTTTAGCACCACTTTTAACAAAAATTGAAGTGGTGCTAAGCCTTTATATATCTATGGTTAGCATCATATTACGATATGATTTGGCGGTTCTCGGTTTAGAAAAAAGGCATCCAATATATGGGTTAAAAGTGCGGGAGACTGGTAAAAGAATTAATAATAAGCTTTGTGTTTGTATTCAATAAGCATTTAAGACTACACCATCAACTTTATTAAAACACGAACAAAATTTGTACTACTTGAAATTATTAACTATAACTTCTTACTGCTGCAACACCAATACTTGTATTTTTTTCCTGGCAATTACTACAAATACCAAAGATTCGATGGCTATGATCTTGAATCTTAAAGCTGTTTTGACGAGCAATTTCTTCCTGTAGTTTCTCTATCTCAGCACTATAAAATTCAATTACAGAATTACAATTATTACAAATAAAATGATCATGATGATCGTGATTATACTCATGTTCATAACGAGCGCGACCATCAGTAAAACGAACTTCATGAGCAAGCCTTGCTTCAGCCATTAGCTTCATAGTACGATAAACAGTGGTAAATCCAACTGAAGGATCTTTCTTTTTTACTAACTCATAGAGTTCTTCTACGGAAATATGTCCTTCTGTACCAATGAAAACATCCAAAATCAGGTCTCTTTGGTCAGTGCGCTTTAGCCTAGTACGTTTTAAGTGCTCATGGAAAATGTCTTTTTCTGTTGTCATAAATTATTTTCCTTGTTTTGTTTGGAATCACCCAGCCTTTTAAATTATAGTTTTAAAACTAATAGCAAACAATCTTTGTCTACAGTTAAAACCCTTATTATTTGATTTGAGAACATTCAATGATGTTATGTGGCTTAATAGAAATATTAATAATAATTTGGATGGTATTAATGACCGTATTAAATCAACAGCTAATAAATAAATATCCTATAGGATTATCACATAAGCAAGCACAAAATAATAGTTCACGCGCTTTTTTTTATTTAACATTATCTTTGGTTTTGTCTGGTTTAATCTACTTTTCTGCTTGGGTAGCTAACTGGTCTAGCAGATTGGCAATTCCTAATTATTCAAATTCGCCTTATTCTACTAATCAACTAGCAGACTTAATTTCTATTATTAACTTTATTATAAGCGGTAGCATTATTACGCTAGTTTTTAGAAGACAAAAAAGAAACCTGTTTACTTACAAAAATTTATTTGGCCTAGCTGATATACTACCTGAAAGGTCGCTAAAGGTAATAACTAGTTTACCACTCAGTAAACAAAAAGCTTTTGCAGAAAGATTATCTTGGCTAGTAGAGCGTGTAGAAAAAAAAGATCCTTTCCAACTTGCTATTTTATTTGATAAAGACGAGTTAATTACCCTGTCTAAAGTCTTTAGTGAAACTAATCTTAACCAGTTAGATTCTTGCTTAGCCCCTATTTATCAAGAAGTTACCCAATTAAATACTAACCCTAAACCTTTTAGCATAATTCTCTAAAGTAATTAAAATCAGTTATTTCCTAACTAACATTAAAACAAAAAACGTGGCATATTAGTTTTTATGGATAATCAAGAAATTTATTTAAAGCAAAATCAAAAAAAAGTACTAAACGTAAACCCAAAGAAAGTAATACTTGTTACCTAGATTTAGTAGAAAGCGGTGGCGGGATGTGGAAAGTTTCTTCACTACCAGCCATTAAGTATTGTTTAGAATCAGGTATTAAACTTCGTCGCCTAGCGGGAGTTAGCGGTGGTGGACTAATAACAGGGCTACTCTCAACAGGAATAACTCCTGTGCATATGTATGCTACTTTGCCACAGGTTCATAATATTAATTTTTTTGACGCTTTCCAAATCCCTGCCCGCTTACGAGAAATTTTCCCTGACTATTTGCTTGTAGATAATAAAGCGGGACTATTACCTAAAAAATGAGACTTAAGATTAAGTGAATTAGAGGTAGATTTATCAATTGCTTGTGCTAGGTTAAATGTTTCTGGTGGCATTATAGATGTACTTCGCCGATTAGGACGACTGCTACGCCATTTTACTTTTAGTAGCTTGTTTTCGCTTACTACAGAACTAGCATTATTTTTAGGCAAACTAAAGCTCCAAGATGCAATGCAGGAAGCAATTACAAACACAGAATCCGTTGTGCTTTCTACAAAAACTACGCCTGATGTCTCTATAATCGACGCTATGACAGCAAGCTGCGCGTTTTTTGTTAGTTATCAAGTTAATTCTGATGACCTTTTTGATGGTTTTTATTTTTCTAACCTACCAACCAGAGCAGTAATACGTCCTAATCAACCTGCTAATATTTTAGCTCATCAAACAGATCCTTTTATTGGCAACACTTGGGCAAATTGGTTTCTACGAAAGGTTTTTAATGAAACGTCTATTGAAACGCTACAATCTCGTTTTAATGAAGACGAAGAACTAGCTAGTCAACACGGTGTATTAATTTATCATCTTGGGCAAAGAAGACCCCCACTTCAAGGAAGCGAAGCGAGTAAGTGGGGGATGAATTTGCCTGACTACTTTCGTAGTCAAATTCTTAAGTAACTCTAAAACCATTACCATA
>JAHFUF010000158.1 GCA_023265235.1 Blastocatellia bacterium | reverse complement strand
AAGTAATATTGATTGATGGTAATGCACACGCGATGAATGAAAAAGAATTAGTAGAGTTTGTACATAAGGAAAAAGTTGGACTTGTTGGTATTGGAGCTATGACTAGAATGATTGCTAAAGCCTATCGTATGGCTGACGCGCTACGTGGAGCAGGGATACTTGTAGTTATGGGAGGGCCACATGTCACAGAAGTACCAGATGAAGCACTTGGTCGAGATGGAGGTGTGCGCCATGCTGATGCAATAGCCCTTGGCGAAGCAGACGAAACTTGGCCGCTTATTGTCGAAGACGCTGCCCGAGGGCAATTAAAAGATATATATCAGCCAGAGAGAGACATAAAAGGCAATGACAAAAAACCTAGCTTACAACCCTATCCGGTCATTCCTTGGGAAACACTTGATTTAAGGCAATTTAACCTTGTGCCCAAGTTTTTACGCCCACTACTAAAACGCTTAGGAACAGGTTGGGGAAATTTTCACGTAGTCCCTATAGAAACAGGACGAGGTTGTCCTTATGGATGTGAATTTTGTACTGTGACAGGATTTTTTGGTGACTCTATTCGTTTTCGTACAGATGAAAGTGTTGTTGATGAACTTTTACGACTTAAAGCTTGCGCACGCCGTCAACAAGGACAAGTTGCAGCTTTTTTTATTGATGATAATTTTGCTATTAATGTCAAACGGACAAAATCTTTACTGCGCAAGATCATAAGTGCTAATGCACAAGTTCCTTGGGTAGCACAGATTAGTGCTAACCTACTACGCGACGAAGAGCTAGTAGATCTTATTGCACAATCTGGAGGCAGATGGATATTTATTGGAATGGAATCAATAGATCCTATTAATATGAAAGATGTAAACAAAGGGTTTAGTAAACCTTCTGAGTACGCAGCAGTGCTTGCACGACTAGCACAATATAATATTTATGCAATTACTTCATTTATATTTGGGATGGACAACGACACATCAGGAGTTGCTGAACGCACACTTGAGCAAATTCATAGTTGGCCCCCAGGACTACCTGTTTTTGGTCAACTAACACCATTTCCTGCTACACCGCTTTATGATAGGTTGGCAAAAGCTGGACGACTAGCACGACCAAAACACTGGATGGACTTTGCCCCTTTTGAAATGGCACACACACCATTAAAAATGACGATTTCTGAAGCAAGACAAGAGGTTAACCACGCTTGGACAGCCTCCTACAGCCCAGAAAGAAACGCCTCAGCAATTAATGCTATCAATGACAAACCTGTTCAAGATCGTATTAGCCATATTATTGCGCGTCTTTTTTTTAGAGGAATCTATTTTCCACAAATGACTAAACAAGCTTGGCTAAAATTGATATTTGAAAATCGACATATAATTTATGGTCTTGTAAAAGAAGGAGTTGACGCTTGGCGTAATAGAAAACGCTAGTAAACTACTTGCTAGTGTGTTCTACTAGTACTCTCTAAACTAAGCTCTCTAATAATTTATAGTTAAAGAATAAGCAGCCTGCTTGCCCTGTCCCTACAGTAGTTTCTCGTAAAGCTATTGTAGGGTTAGGCAAACAGGCTGCTCGTCTTTATTCTATTTCATAGGGTTTTTATAGGATTTAAGGCAAGCTAAAGCACAAACAAACCATTTGCTATAGACAGCTTATTTTCTATTGTTTATCATTCGGCGGATTAAAGGAAAATCTATTTTATGTACACAGCAGATCAACTGCTAGGCATGACCTTAGACAACAAATATAAAATAGTTCGCCAGCTAGGTGACGGTGGCATGGCCTATGTATTTGCCGCAGAACGCTTACATATAGGCGATTTAGCAGCAGTTAAACTTCTTCATCCAGAACTTGCTAAAGAGCCTTTGAAAAAAAGACGCTTTCAGTTAGAAGCCTATACTACGGCTGCTGTTAAACATCCCAATGTAATTAGTATTTTTGATTATGACGAAACAGACAGCGGGCAGCCTTATTTAGTACTTGAACTCTTAAATGGCCCTACTCTATCTAATCATATTAAACGAGGGCGAATGCTCCCAATAACTAGAGTAGTAGAAATAATCACCCCTATTTGTGGAGCATTAAATCTAGCACATCAAAAAGGCATCCTACATCGTGACCTTAAACCTAGTAATATTGTCCTACATCAATTAGAAGACTTAACAGAGGTAGTAAAACTAATAGACTTTGGCATTGTTAAAATGCTAAACGATGATAGTAGCCCATTAACTCAACAAGGTTATGTAGTAGGAACACCCGAATATCTTTCTCCTGAACGCTATATGGGACACCCCCTAGATGCTCGCTCAGATATTTATAGTCTAGGAGTACTAGCCTATCGTTTATTAACAGGACGAGTCCCTTTTAATGGACAAACAGCTACAGAAATTTTACAAAAACATATTAAACAGGCTGTCCATCCACCAAGATTACTTAACAGTGCTATTTCTGAAGAAGTAGAAGCAGTAGTACTTAAAGCTTTGTCTAAAAAACCTGCTGATAGACAAACAACCACAGTAGAATTTGCTAATGAACTTGGAGAGGCTCAAATTAGTTCTGGTGATACCCTAGATCACTTTTCTTCCCTAAATGAGACGTAATAAATCATAGCCACACATAATTCCACATATAATCCCACACATATATTACCCGCCATATATTGCCATCCATTATCCCACACATATATTACCGCCCATTATCCCACACATAACCACACACATATATTACCGCCCATAATTCCACACATATATTACCGCCCATAATTCCACACATATATTACCGCCCATAATTCCACACATATATTACCGCCCATAATTCCACACATATATTGCCATCCATATATTGCCATCCATAATCCCACCGATGAATCGGTGGTCTATTATCAATTGCCCCTAATGGGGCAAAATAAGAATTAAATATCTCTTTAATCCGTCCCAATGCCCCGTCGGGGCATTTGACAATAGACCGCCCATTTATTGGTGGGCTATCTATGGGTGGGCTATCTGGGCTATCTGGGCTATCGGTGAGATTAAAATTCTCCGCGCCAAAAGGCGCGTTGTTTATTCTGTCCCCACCTTGTCCTACTCCTCCTCGGCTCGTTTTCGCTTCGTTTCGCCTCTCGTGGGCGGCTTTCGCTTCGCCCTACTCGTGGCTTCTCTTCGCTTTCGAGCCTACTCGACCCTTTCTCACATCTTTTTCGAGCTTAAAAGGGTAAAAGTGCAAAGAGTTATTTAGGAGTCCTCACAAGGCGAAAACCCAAGCTGCCGTAGCGGAAGCCGGGCGCGCTGTAGTAGCGAAACGCCGACCGGCAGTAATCGGCGGTGATGCCCCAACAGCCACCACGATAAACACGGTTCGACCCTGAGTTTGCTCCACTCGGATCCGTTACTGTTCCACTCGAATAGCCTCCATACCAATCCGAGCACCACTCCCACACGTTCCCATGCATGTCGTACAGTCCCCATGCATTTGGCTTTTTCTTCCCTACCTCGTGCGTTCTTTTGTCCGCTTTCTCATATCCATACCATGCCATCTCATCCAAATTCCCTGCATAATCGCCAGTCGTAGTAGCACGACATGCATATTCCCATTGTGCTTCCGTTGGTAAGCTATAGACATATTTACTACTTTTACTATTCAATTTACTTATAAACTCTTGGATATCTAGCCAATTCACTTGCTCTACTGGCAAATCATCCCCTTTGAAACTACTTGGACTATTTCCCATCACAGCTTGCCATTGCTTTTGTGTGAGTTGGTATCTACCCATTTCAAAACTACGACTTATTATCACTTTATGGACAGGTTTTTCATCACCATCACCATTTTCTGAACCCATCATAAATTCACCATTAGGAATATAAACAAATTCGCCTGCTACCCAAGCCCAAGCAGGATCATATTCCATCAACTGTCCAGGTTTAATTACTTCCACCACATTTACAAGACAAGATTTGATAGCAGCTTTCATCAAACTAGCTGACTGGTAACGCCTTGAAGCATCTTTATCTAAGCACTTAGCCACAAAATTTCTAACTTGTGCAGAAAATCTACTTGGCAAAGGCACAGCTTGCTCAGAAACTATCATCACCATTAGTCTGTTAACATCTCTATCAAACCAAGGCAGTTGTCCAACCAACATTTGATAAAACATTACGCTTGCTGCCCAAAGATCCCCTAGCTCAGAACGCTTACCTTCAAGCAAGATCTCTGGCGACATATAAACTAGAGTTCCACCTATTCCACTTGTCCTGTTATCACTCATTACACGAGAAAGCCCAAAGTCAGATATTCTAGGCGTTTCTTTTTGCAACAAGACATTATCTGGCTTCAAATCACGATGAATTATGTCTTTAGAATGCAAATGCTCCAAACCTGCTAATATCCCTTCCATCATTACAACCGCGCTTTCTAGCGATGGTGCTTTACCTCCATTATTTCCTAACCAACCTTTTAAAGTGCCCCCTTCTACATATTCACTCACAATTACAGACAAATCATCATAGACATCAGCTTCGATTATTGGCAAAACATTAGGATGTCCATTAGCTTTTACCCATACTTGAGCTTCTTTTGCTATTGCTTCATGGTCTTGCTGTCCGAACAAAACCTTAATTGCCACTTCGGTAGTAGCAAACTTACCTCGTCTTTCTGCTAAAAACACTCTACCAAATGCACCTTTACCCAATTCTCTAATTAAATGGTAGGGGCCAAGTTGGTTATCATCTTTATTTAGTCTTAAGCGGCAATACTGCAATGCCTCTATCATTTCTCTAGCTGATTGGTAACGCTTGCCTAGATCCCTTTCTAAACACTTAGCTACAACTTCTTTCAAAACATTAGGAACATTATCAGGTAAAGCAGGGACAACATTGTTGAGAATTGCTAGAAGAACTGCTGGTGTTGGTTGAGGAAATGGCAACCTACCACTTACCAACTGATAAAGAACTATTCCCACTGCCCAAATATCAGACTGCGGAGAATATCTCTTGGCCTGCACTTTCTCTTCAGGAGAAAGAGTTTCTGGAGCTATATAAGCAGGTGTGCCCAACATTCCTGTTGTATGGCTATTACCTAATACTTTTGCTATTCCAAAATCGGCTAACTTTACTACTTCATCTTGTCCAACACTAGGTTGCGAAAGAAACAAAATATTTTGGGGTTTTATATCGCGATGAACAATGTCTTTAGAGTGCAGGTGCTCCAACCCTTTTAGTATCCCTATAGTTAAGTAAATAGCCTTTTCCATTGTTGGTGCAATACCGTTATTTACTTTTAACCAGTCATCTAATGAACCACCTGATGCATATTCAGAAGCTATAAAGGGCTGTTCATCAACAATATCGGCCTCAAAGATCAACAGCACATTGTCATGGCGTGGACTGCAAGCTTTTACCCACACTTCTACTTCTCTCTTTAAATTGTCTAAACTCTGAACTTCTCTAAGCAACTTTATTGCTACCTGAGAAGTACCAAGCTTTCCTTCACGATCAGCTAACCAAACTTCTCCAAACGTACCACTACCCAGCTTTTTTACCAGCTTATATTGTCCAATCTTTTCACCCTTACGAAACATAACCTTCCTACTTTCCTATTAAAGAGTTACACATCTATAATCCTACCCATAACCGGAGCAATCCAATTATTTACTTTAGGGAACATAATCAAAAGCTTTTGAACGTAGTCCAGTTGCTTTGTTAAAAATAGCAACGGTTACTTTCTTACCAGGAACAAGCAATTGTTTTAACAAGTTATCAGTGCTTTGTAAACGGCTTAACGTACCATTAGGAAGTTGGAATTTTTTAGGGTATTTGGTCGTAATTGTTTGACCGTTAATTTCAATTACTGAGTCATTAGCAAAAAAATTATTTCCAAAAATAATTAACTTTCCTGCTTCAGGCTTAAACTGCACTGCGGCAATAATTGGGCGAAAAGGAGCAATTATTGTGAAGTCTCGCAATATGGCACCTTTACCGATATTACCAGCACCATCTCGTGATGTTACTTGGATTCGACCACGAGTAGTGGCAACCTCTGGCACAATCCAATTAAACGAACGGCTTTGTCCTGAAAGTGCTTGTGCTACTGGTACTGTATAAGTTATGCCACTATCAATAGAAAGATTTATCTCCTGTAAAACTACTTCTATATCGTCGCTAGCCTCCCAACTAATTGTTACTAAATCGTCAGCATTAAAAGATTCACTGCCTTGAGGAGCTAAAACATTCACTTTTGGGCTAACTTGGTCATCTTGGCCATCTAAAGCTAATGAATAAACCCCTCGACCGTGAGTAGCAGCCATCAACATTCCTGTTTGTCGATTTAGGTCAAGATCAAAAACAGCAACATTTGGTAGCCCAGTATTTAACGCTTGCCAGCTTTTTCCATCATTACTACTAATAAAAACTCCTATATCAGAAGCTAAATAAATACGCCCTACAATGGCTGGATCAAGTGTAATAGCATTAATAGGAATATCAGGTAGGTTATTGCTAATATTTACCCAAGTCATTCCACCATTTTCTGTCTTAAAAATATGGCCTGTACCAAAACCTGAAAAACTAATATAAGCAACCTGAGGATTTTTTTCATTAATGGCAAAACCAGAAACAAACCGATTAGGCAAGCCATTAGTAATTAGCTGCCAAGTCGCACCACCATCAGCAGTTCGAGCTACGTTGCCATCTGAAGTACCTACATAAAGTATTTGAGAACTACTAGCCGCTATAGCAATTGCAGAAATGGCTCCATTACCACGAGTTAAGTCACTACTTATAGCTGTCCAAGTTTCACCACGATCAGTAGTACGATAAACACGCATAGCCCCTGTATATAGTGTAGAGACTTGACTACGATCTAATACAAGAGGAACATAAAAAAGGGTTCTTTCCAGTGCTGCACCTGAACTAGTTACTGGTAGTCCTGTGGTTTTGACAAAAAACCTTTTACCACCATCATCTGAGCGAGCAAAAAGTAATTGAAAAAAGAAATGATAAAAAGTAGTAGGGGAAGTGATGTCTATCGCGCTTTCGCCTCCATCACCGCTATCTATATTAAGCCATTCTGGTTTCCCCTGATAAAGTAGTGTGCCATTATCTTGTGTTCCTCCAATAGCTATTTCTTTGTCTGTAGGATGGCTAGCAATTGATTGAAATTGCAGTGTTGCCAGCCCTTGGTTAAGCGGTCGCCAATGGTCGCCAAGATCACGACTACGAGAAATCCCTCCATCGTTGGCTATATATATTGTGTCAGAATCATTAGGGTCAAAAGCAATATCATGTTGATCAGCGTGTAAACCTGGCCCAAGGTCTTGAGAAATAGAAATATTTGAATAAGTCTCGCCACCATCTGTTGAACGAAGTAAAGGAACACCACCTAGAAAAACTAGCTTAGGGTCTTTAGGGTGAACAGCAATAAAGTTGTTATAAAAACATTGTGGACGACAATAATCAGGCGTTTTTATTATCTTCCAAGACTCGCCACTATCTGTAGTTTTATAAACATTTAGTAAAGTACCTGTAAAAGCATTAGTAAATGAGACAAAAATTTCATTACCAGCAGCCAAAGAACGAGCAATTTCAATACGTCCAACAGCATTCCCACTAGGTAGCAAACTTATTAATTGCCAAGAGTTACCACCATTATTAGTACTATAAACACCATTAAGAGAAGTACCATTAGGATCGCCTATTGCGGCAAGTAAACTATCTGGTTTTCTAGTATCAATACTTATATCTGTAGCAATCCCATCAAGTGTTTTTTTCCAGCTTATTCCACTATCTGTAGACTTAAAAACCCCTATGTCGCGTAGTTGATTAGAAGCGGCTGAAGTAGTAGTTAAGTAAATTGTTTTAGTGTTACTAGGATTAAAAACTATCTGAGAAATTCTTGCCCTAGTAGGCAAATCCCCTATCTGCACCCAGTTATCGCCACCATCAGTAGACTTAAAGACTCCTGCACCATAATAGCTATCACCAGAAAAGTTAGCTTCTCCTGTACCAAGTAAAAGTACACTAGGATCTTGGGGATCCATAGCTAAAGCACCTACAGCAAGCGATGGTAAGTTGTCAGTTAATGGTTGCCAGCTTTTTCCGCCATCTTTTGTACGCCACACTCCGCCCTGAGCAGTACCTAAAAAAATTTTATCTGGATTACCAGGTTGAACGATTACTGCCGTAGCACGTCCGCTAATATTAATTGGTGGGCTATTTTGTGGATCTAGGGGCTGGCCGTTAAAAACAGCACTTGGCCCTAATGGTCGCCATTTTCTTATTTCCTCACTAGCAAGAGGTTGTAAGGAAAAATCACGCTCTAGTTGTTTAAGTGCTCTTTGTCTAGCCCCTTCAGGAATTTGCTTAAAAGGATAAGCACGTTTTTGATAAAAAGCATTTTCACGTAAAAGTACTTCTTCTGTCTCAGCAACTTTTCTTAAGTCGACTTGTAAAAAAGCAATACTAGTAGCAAAGCTAAGTAGCGTTAAAAACAACAAAATCCAAATAGCACGAGACATTAAAGACACCTCTACAACAAAGTTATAAATTTAAGTATTTTGTTTGGATATTTTATAATTTTAAAGATTTACGATCGAGCCGCTCACGCTCACAAAAACTTAAGCCACTAGAAGTTTGTCCTAGTGGCTTAGATTTTCTATAAATCTTAATAAATCTTAATAGTTTGTTTTATCATCTTGTGAAAAGAAGACCCCCACTTCAAAACAGCTTGTCTGTTTAAGCGGGGGATGAATTTTCAAAACTCCATTAAGAGTTAAAACCTCGTTAGAGGTAAGTCTCTATAATTACTTTAATAACCATAGAGTAGACCCACATCGCCAAAGTTAAGAAGGGTTTGTATGTAAGCATCACTTCTCCTACCCTTAGAGATGGTTAAACACTTACCGCAGGGTTCAGAACTTGTGGAGCATTCTGAAGTGCCTATGTATTCCTTCTTAACGTAGTCAGTCACTAACTTCTGACTTAGGCTAATCAACTAGGCTTGCCTCCCTCATTTCTGATTCTTGCAAGCCCCCACTTCAAAAAATTTATAAGATTTTTAAGTGGGGGTGGTTG
>JAHFUF010000157.1:7478-9062 GCA_023265235.1 Blastocatellia bacterium | reverse complement strand
TTTACCGAATCGCTTCCCTACTACCAAGAAGCCATTCAATTACAACCAGATTTACCAGAAAGTCATTTTTATCTAGGAAATACTTATGAAGGGCTTGGTAATATTGAAGGAGCAATTTTAGCTTATCAACAGGCTATTAGTTTTAGACCAACTTATCCTGAAGCTTATTACCAACTAGGAGTAAATCTTAGTAAGCAAGGAAAACAGTTTGAATCCATCGTAGCGTTTAGAGAAACTTTAAGGTTAACACCAGAAAACAGCCGTGCAAGCTACAATTTAGGTTTAATTTATTACCAGCAAGGTCAATTCCAAGAAGCAATTGCAGTTTTTCAACAGGCTATTCGCTATAAACCTACTTATACAGAAGCTTATCAGCAACTAGGGGCTACTTATGAAAAAATGCAAAAGTATCAAGATGCTATAGCAGCTTATCAACAAGCTATTTATTCCAAACCTAGTGATACTGATATTCATTTTTGTCTAGCAGAACTCTATTTTTCACTGTCTAGCTACAGTGAATCAATTAATACTTATAGACAAGTGATTATTCTTAATCCGATTCACTGGCAAGCACATTTCCAGTTAGCAATGAGCTATTTTTACCAAGAAAACTATCCATTAGCTCTAACAGTTTATCGCCAAGTATTAGTCTACAAAGCTGATCATGAGCAAAGCCACTATCAAATTGGGTTAATCTATGAGCGTCAAGAAAGGTTTTCAGAAGCTGCGAATAACTACCAAGCGGCACTTAAACTCAATCCAAATTACCTAGCAGCAGAGGAAGGATTGGCTAAAGTTAATAAACTCTTACAAAATGAGTTAACTACACCCACGAACCAACAAGCTTATTCTTTTGTTGATAACAAATTAGAGGTTGATCGACTTTATGAAAAAGCATCAGCCCAAAGTCAAGTAGGAGAATATAAAGAAGCTATTTCAGCTTATAGACAGGTTCTTTTCCAAAAACCAAACCACATCAAAGCACATTACAACCTAGCTACAGCTTTAAGTAAACTAGGCCGCCACCACGAAGCAATAGATATCTATCAACAACTGACCCGGCTAACACCAAATCAAGCTACAGCTTTTTATAACCTAGGAGTAGCTTATAATAAATCAGGTCAAACCTCTGAGGCTCTTATAGCCTATCATCAAGCCATCCGCCTAGAAAATCACTATGTTGAAGCACATTTTGCTTTAGGAGTTGTTTACTCAAAACTCAAACAGTACAAAGAAGCAGTAGAAGCTTACAGACAAGTCCTTAATCTAAATCCACAATATGCTAGTGCTTACTATAACTTAGGAGTAGCTTATCGTAACTTATCGCGCTATTTAGAAGCCTTAGATAACTTTAAGCAAGCCTTGCGTCATAAACCTACAGCAGAAGTACATTATAATTTAGGTTTAGTTTATGAAAAATTAAATCGTCACCAAAATGCTAAACAGGAGTATAAAGAGGCGTTGAAGCTTGATCCAAATCATAAACAAGCCCAAGCAAATCTCAAAGAAATAGAAAAAGAGCTAGTTAGCTATCAACAAGCCTTTGAACTAAATCTGCCACCAATAAACATAGTTTCACCTGTT
>JAHFUF010000157.1:0-7468 GCA_023265235.1 Blastocatellia bacterium | reverse complement strand
CACAAAACCCAAACCAGAAACAGAAGTCAAATTAGCCAGCTATCAAGAAATAGTTCGTAATAGACCTAGTGAAGCAATGGCACATTACAATTTAGGAGTAGCTTATAGTAAAGCTAATCTCTACGAAGAAGCAATTAAGGCTTACCACAAGGCAGTAGACCTAAAAATGGATCTTTTGCCTGCTTACTTTGCTTTAGGAGTGGCTTATAGCAAGCTAAAACTTTATCAAGAAGCTATAGGAGCTTATAAACTAGCAATTGATAATAATCCATTAGACACTAATAGTTACTTCAATTTAGCCACTGTTTACAGACAATCAGAACGCTATAAAGAAGCAGTTAAAGCCTATCAAAGGCTTATCGAGCTTAAACCAGAACATCAAAAAGCACATTATGGTCTTGGTCTAACTTATATGTTAATGGATGATTATCATTTAGCTTTACAGGAGTATAACATCTTAAAAACTCTTGCTCCTGACCTAGCAAATGAATTGTTTAACCAAATGGAAAACAACTAAAAAGATGAGTGATTCAATACAATTCTCTCAGCAAGCCTTAGCAGCAATGGCTGTAGAAGTATGGCGTTTAGGACAAAACCTAGTAAGACTTCCAAGTCAATCAAACTCTGTCGCATTAAAATATTCTATTAGAAAACTTAGGCAAACTTTAGAGGAACAAAGTTGCGTTTTTTTAGATCTTACAGGGAAAACCTATGACGCAGGTTTAGCATTAGAAGTTATTGATATAGAAAATAACATAGAAGACGATAAGGAAGATGAAAGCAACAAATCCAAGCTCATTATTAAAGAAACTATTGTACCAATTATTCTTTTTCAAAATAAGCTATTAGTATCAGGGCAAGTAATTTTAGAAAAACTAAATTTTGAGGAAAACCATGAACACAATTGATTATGGAATTGACCTAGGAACTACTAATTCTGCAATTGCTAAGTATGAAAATAATGAGGTGCGAGTTTTTAAGAATCGTGATCAAATGGATGTTACTCCTTCGGTAGTAAGAATAGAAAAAAATGGTCGTATTATTGTTGGTAAACGGGCGTACCAACTTCTTTATGAAGACTTTGAGAATGTTGACAGTGGGTTTAAGCGTTGGATGGGACAAAGTGACCCTAGGTATTTTAAGGCAGCTAACAAATCTCTTACAGCAGAGGGACTTTCTGCTGAAGTATTAAAATCTGTGCTAGAAGACGCTCGCCAAGCCACTAATGAAGCTATTTCTGCAGCAGTAATCACAGTCCCTGCTGCTTTTGGACAACTGCAATGTGAAGCAACTGCGCGTGCGGCAAGTTTAGCAGGATTAGTTGAATCTTCACTTTTACAAGAACCTTTAGCCGCAGCTATTGCCTATGGAATGAAGCCTGATGCGCTTGATTCACGCTGGTTAGTTTATGACCTAGGTGGAGGGACTTTTGATATTGCAGTAGTTTCTACCAAACAAGGTCAACTAAGTGTATTAGAACATCGCGGTAATAATATGTTAGGAGGACTAGATTTTGATCGTTTAATAGTAAGAAAACTGCTTTGGCCAAGGCTACAAGAATCTTTTAACCTTCCTGATGTAAGCAAAGCCGTTTCTACGCATCGCCGTTTAATTCAAATTCTTCATCGTGAAGCAGAACAGGCCAAAATTGATTTAAGTTTTGCAGAAAAAGTTACCATTAGTCTTTTTAATGTAGGAGAAGATGAAGAAAAAAAAGCCATTGAAACTGAAATTGAAATTTCTCGTAGTGACTTAAACCCTTTGGTAGAAGGACTAATAGCTAAAACTATCCAGCTATGTCACCAAGCAATCAATGATGCTCGTATTAGCACAGAAGATATAGCTAAAGTAGTTTTAGTAGGTGGCCCAACTCATATGCCTGTTATTCGAGACATGATTAGCGCGGAACTAAACTTGCCACTAGATTTTAGTATTGACCCAATGACTGTTGTAGCCAGAGGTGCAGCAATTTATGCTTCAACTCTCACTAAACAAAAGCCTGCAATCAAATTAACTCAAACCAATGCAATTAATATAATATTGGCGCATGAAAGTGTTTGGCCAGAGACTAGTTGCCTAGTTGCAGGTCGAGTAGAAACTGATAAAACCCTAGAAGTTTTGATTGAATCAGAAAGTAAACATTGGACAAGCGGTTGGCTGCCCATTAATGATAGCTACTTTGAAACCTACGTACAATTATTAGAAGGAAAAACCACAGGCTTTAATATTTTGCTTAGAGATGAGTCTGGCAATAACTTGGCTGCAACTCCTGATTTTTTTGCTATTCGACATGGTTTGGCTTTATCTGAGCCACCATTACCACATTCTATTGGGACTGAATTTGTTCGTCCAGATGGTAGTACAACAGTAGAAGTGATTTTTCCACGCTCTACATCACTTCCTGCACAAACTATTATTCATTGTAAAGCGGATAAAACCCTGCGACCTAGCCAACCTAATGAATATATTGCTATTAAGATTTGGGAAGGAGAGTTTCCTGATCCAGAAGCTAATATTTGGGTTGGTGCCTTAAAAATTAGTGCTGCTCATATTCGTCGCCCTTTACCAGAAGGTTCAGACATTGAGCTAAGTATTGCTATTAGTGCCTCTAGGTTAATGGAAGTAGAAGCATTTGTCCCAATTCTTAATCAACATTTTCGTGAAGGAGTTTATATTCCTGACGAAAGCAAAGAACAGGTAATTGAGAAAGTTAGAAAAATTCAATTTGAACTTGATCGCTACTTTTATCGAATTAGAAATCTAGAAGATATGGCTGATGAAATAGACATTCCTTCTCTTAGAAAAGAAATACAACAGCTTAGTGCTAGATTAGAAGAAGTTTATTTAGAAGGACACCGCCACCTTGCTAATCCTGAGACTCGTGATCCTGGTGAAGCAAAAATGATATTTGAAGAGTTTAGAGAAGTGCGTGGTCGTATTGGGGAAATAGAAAAAAAATTAAAATCTGAAGGGAAAATGCTTTTTGTTTTACGTAAACTAGAACGAGAAAAAGAAGAAGCTCAACAAGTAGTAGAAAAATGGGGCAACAAGTTTGAAAAGAAAGAACTTGAACTGCTTTGCAGAGAAGCAGAACGCCATATTGGACGAGAAGACGAAGAAGCACTTGAGAAAACTCGTCAAGAAATAGAAGACCTTAATTGGCATATTCGTTTCAAACAAAATGATTTTTGGAAAGACACTTTTGAGCTACTCAATAAACCCCAGTTTGTCTTTAGCAACAAAGAGTTAGCAGAAAAATATTTTTCTCAAGGTCGCGAGGCTTTAGACAAAGAACAGTGGGAAAAGCTAAAAGAAAGTGTAATAGAACTATGTAAGCTATTACCAAAAGATGGCGGAGAAATTGACAAACAAAAAATTCTTCGCGCAGGAATTAGGCGAGGATAATCACGGAGTTTAAATGACAGAAATTATAAAAAACCTTTGGGAGCTAGCTAAAACCAACAAAATACGTGCTGCATTTGTTTTAACTTTCCTACTAATATTGCTATCAGCCCTTGTTTATGGGGCAATTCAAGCAGAAGAATATCTTACCTTAAAAACCATAACAGAATTAATACAAAAATATGGTTATGTCGTTATTTTCACCCTAGTAATGCTAGGCAACATGGGTGTTCCTGTGCCAGAAGAGTCTCCTGTAATTTTAGCTGGATATGCATCACAAAAACTATGGCTTGATTATAAAATTGCTTTTATAGTTTGTGTTATTAGTGCTGTAGTAGGAGACAATATTGGTTATATGATTGGCCGTAAAGGTGGTAGGTCTTTGCTGTTACGCTATGGTAAATACGTAGGATTTAATGAAGAAAAACTAGCTAGCCTAGAAGGTTTTTTTGAGCGATATGGTGATAAAACCGTGTTTGTGGCTCGTTTTATAGCAGGTTTGCGCTGGGCTGCTGGCCCTTTGAGCGGCGCAGCAAAAATGCCACTAGGGCGGTTTATGTTCTACAATGCTTCTGGAGCTATAGTTTGGGCCTTTATAATGACTCAACTAGGATATCATTTAGCTAGTAATCTTGACTATGTGATAGCGTTGGTAGCTAAAGCAAAAATAGTAATTATTGTACTAGCAATTGTTGCTTTTATTGCCTATCGAATTTATAAAAAGCGTAAATTACAGATCCCTGTAAAATAAATTATTCTAAGAATTATTACCATTTACTAAATGGGTTTGCTACTAAGTTAGCATTATAATATTTAGGGTCATCTGAAACCTCTTTACCAACCCAGTCAGGCAAACTGAGTTCCTGACTTTCATCTTCTAGTTCAACTTCTGCGATGATTAAGCCCTGATTTTCTCCTAAATATTCGTCTATTTCCCAGATTAAACCAGCAAAATCTAGTTTATATCTATTTTTTTCGATTATCGGACGTTCGCAAAGTCCGTCTAACATTTGGTTAGCATCTAGTATAGGGATCTCATACTCAAATTCTGTCCTAGTAAATCCTTTAGTAATACCTTTAACAGCAAAATAAGCTTTTTCACCTACTACCCGTATTCTTACAGTTCGTTCTGGCACAGTAGACAAATAACCTTGTTTATATAGTGTTGCTGTGGCTAGTTCGCGCCATTCTTCATTTATTATTAAGAACTTTCGCTCTATTTCTTTCGCCAAAACCTTTTCCTCCTAGCATGATTCTAAAATGCCATTAAATTTGGAAAACCAATGATAGCAAAATATTTTTTTTATCACTAAAATCCTTGCAATAACCAATCTTTGCCATAAAAACAAAGGAGTGCTTTTAGTGAAAACACTTACGAGCTTAATAATAGCGATCACTGTAATAATACTAGGACTATCATCAGGAGCAATGTTAACTGAAGCCGTAGTATTAGTGGGTTATTGGCGTTCTTTACCACCACAAGAGTTCTTGAACTGGTTTAAGAGCAACGAGCCTTTATTAACATCTTTTTTTGGTACATTACAAATCTTAAGTCTAGTTTTGACAGTAATATCAATTGGTCTATTTCGCTACCTACATCGTAGTACAAGTATTTTTCTAGTATCTGTTGTATTTTCTGTACTTGTCCTTGCAACTTATTTTTTGTATTTTAAGGGAGTTAACACAAGTTTTTTAGAAGGAACCATTAAACTTGATATGGTCGCAAATGAGCTTATAGTCTGGGGTTTATGGCAATGGATTCGTACCGCCTTAGGGATTAGTGCTTTTATAACAGCGATGCTTGCGACTCAAGAGAAAATAAAATAAGTTAATAGCACATAGAATTTGATTTGTAAGCTATTGGTTCTAAAAGAATCTTAAGCCTTAATTGCCCCATTAGGGGCATTTGACAATAGCCCTGTGATCTATCGCTGGGCGTTAATTTTACTGGGTGTTAATTTTACCTTTTAAAACAAATTAGGGCAGAGAATTTAACCTTCCCTACCCTACAAGTGAAAGATTGGTACTTAAATACTATTAAACTTACTCGTTTACATCTAATTTGCTGACGATTTCTTGTTGACCAGTATTTAGGTCTAATTTAACTATGCCTTTGGAAAACCTAAATAATGGTTTAGGGCGGTTATTGTCTTGTGAGTACATTGGTACATCAACTTGGTAATTATTAATTGGTCTAAGGTTTTCTGCTTTTACACTTAGTTCTCCTGTTTTTAGGTTAACCCTAGCAATATTCCATAGATACCCGTCAGAACCTTTTTGTGAGGAGAGATTTACTACTAATTCATCGTCACTAAGCTGACCAATAACATAGGCTCCTAGTGTTTTACCTAAAGAAATTGTTTGCTCTTCGATATTATCTTTAGAGAAAACCTTTAGATTGGCCTCGCCTTTATCTAAATCAATTAGAGTAAATCGACCATTATTAATAAACTGAATGTTCCTATTTAGTTTATTATCGCTTAAGCTAGTAATTATCTCGCCTGTTTTTCCATTGTAAATGGTATTATTTACAATTATTTTTTCGCCATCTTGGCTAGCTGCCCAATAGATGTTTTTTGGTAAATCAAATTTTCCGACTTTACTAATTTTTTTATCTTTTAGATCAAGGTCAAGGATCTGCATTGGTGTCATATCTTTACCTTGCCCATCATCATAATAAAGACGAATCAACCCAGGGTTTACAAATTTTACTTCAAGGGGCCAATGCCATTCAGAAGTACTAGGAATATGTACTGTAGTTAATTCTTTATCTTCATTAAGATCAAAAACGGTAACAAGCTTTTGTCTTAATACAACAGCTTGTGAGCCATCATTAGAAAGCTTCCAATCATTTCTATAAGGAAAATGAAAATTAGTATATACAGGCTTAGCAGTAGCATCTTTCAAATTCATTTTTACTAATTGGTAATCTTTATCTAAAAAACCCTTTTCTTCTATCCAAATTGCTCTACTACCATCCTCAGAAATAGTAATCCCACTATATTCAGGAATACGAATATAATCATCTGTTTTAGGATTAAGTAAAAATGTCGGTGAATATTGTCCACGTCCCCAAGCTTTACCAGAAACCAATAGCCATTTATCTCCGGCTGAATCATAACGTCTAGAAATAGATACTATATCCTTTGGAGAAGCAGAAACAACCCATTGAGAAAAACCTAACCCCCCTAATACAACAAACAACATTAAACCCCATAACCCTGCTGACGCTGCACGGTGTACTTGTTTAATATCAGTACGGCCTACGACTAAACCTATCCCACTACCTATAATCATTGCTAAGCCAATAACAGTAATAATTGCAGCAATAGGGTCAAAATTTCTTGCAAACCCAATTTCTTGCAAAAAATAAGCTCCTCTATATGCAGTAACAATTCTCACAAAAGCTATAGAGGCTAAGCCTATAGTAATAGGCACTAAAGCTAAGTCTAGGCCAAGTAAGAAAGATTTTGAACGAAATATAATCCCTGCTATCAACCCTAACCCTAGACAAAATAAAGACATAGCTACAAAGCTAAATATATAATCGAATGTAAGCAATTGTTTGGTACTTTGAGCAAAAAATATAGTGCTTGGCAGTACTGTAATTATAGAGCCACCAAAAATCAAAGCAAAAGCACCTAACATTTTACCGCTCCAAACAGTTAAAGAAGACAATGGCCGAATAAAATAAAAACTCATTCGGCGATTAGCCAAATCAGTCCCTAGGATCGAGGATCCTACTAATAACGAGAAGCCCACAGCACAACACAACATTATCGCGTAAGCAATAATCCCAACATCATTATAATCAGAGGTTAATCCTAAAAACTTTCCAAGAGTTGGAAATAACAATGGGAAAAGTCCCATTACTAAAGCCGCTCCTAACAAAGATGACCGGCCTTTTACTTCATTGATTGCAACAATTAATAAACTGCTTTTTATCTCAAGAGTTAATAAACTTTTAATATTTTTCATGGCTATTCTCCTTTTCACCTACAATTGCGGTAAAAATATCTTCTAAAGACATTGCAGAAACCTCTGCATCTATTATTCCACCTACGTT
>JAHFUF010000783.1 GCA_023265235.1 Blastocatellia bacterium | reverse complement strand
ATCAAATCAATGGTAACAAAATGTTGCTTTTGCGTTGTGCTTTTTACAACGAAACTTTTGATCAGCTTTTTGCCCGTTATAAACTTATCAATAAATAGTCATAAACGGGTATTGCTCCCGTCTATATGTTATTTTTTCAAACACTTTGCTTTGCTATATTTGCTATACTTGCTAGAAATCAACAAAAAAATAAGGTTTTTATGTCTACACAACCAAAACATTTTTACACTTTAGAAGAGTATTTTGAGGTAGTTAAGTCCTCAGAAGAAAAATATGAATACTGGAACGGCCAAGTTTTTCTGATGTCTGGTGGAAGTGAGCAACATACTTTAATTGCAGATAATGTTCTTACAAGTTTGAAAATTCAGCTAAGAGGCCGTCAATGTCGAGCAATGAGCGGTGATACAGCTATTTTAGTACCTAGTGCGCCACCTTTTCGTTATGCTGATGGTTTGGTAGTTTGTGGGCAACTACATTTTGAAAATATTAGCGGAGTAGCAGCACTAACAAACCCAATATTAATAGTCGAAGTATTATCTCCAAATAGTCAAAATTATGATCGAGGAGCTAAATTTACTTTCTATCAATCTATTACTAGTTTTAGCGAGTATTTACTAGTTGAACAAAATCAGCCACGAATTGTCCACTATGTTAAAGAAAACGATGACACTTGGACACCTAATGAAATAATAGGCATAGAAAGTAACTTGGTTTTGCCTTCAATTGATTGCACATTAGCTCT
Source organism: Blastocatellia bacterium (assembly GCA_023265235.1). Lineage (GTDB taxonomy): Bacteria > Acidobacteriota > Blastocatellia > Chloracidobacteriales > JADJPF01 > JADJPF01. The sequence goes on along the minus strand of JAHFUF010000783.1, from coordinate 2,083 downwards.
TAGTGATGCTTATCAAGACGTAATTTTTCCTACTTAGATAAATGTTGTTTAACTATCAGATTAGAGTAAGAGACCTTTTGAAATAAGATTAAGACGAACTTTTTTGCTTTAGTGAACAGTGTTACAATTCAGCATAGTTTTATTAGTTATTAAACTTCAAAACCAAAAAAGCTCTTAAAACAGACCTTCAGTAAAAATTAAAAAACAGGCCAGAGTGAGAAGCTAAATGAAGCCCATAGTTGAAATTATCTGGTTGGATAAATTTGTTGAGAAGTTATCAGTTAAACACCATGTTGAAGCTTACGAAGTGGAAGAACTCTTTGAAAGTACTCCACACATACGTTTTGTTAAGAAAGGTTATAAAAAGGGAGAGGACGTTTATATGGCATTAGGCCAATTAGAATCATCTGGTAGATACCTGATAGCCTTTTATATCAAAAAACCAAGGAATAAAGCTCTGGTTATTTCTGCCCGCGATACCGATGATAGTGAGAGAAAATTATATGAGCAATCTAAATAGTCAACTAAATAGTGAAAATGAAAGTAAAGAATATAAGAAAACCTTAGCTCAAGAATTGGAAGGCATGTGCTACGAAGAAATGGGAGATTTTTTTGATACTCATAGCATGACTGATTATTGGGATGAGACTGAGCCAGTAGAGATGGAAATGGAAGTAGTTAAACCTATTAAGGTTAGACATTTCAAATATGAACAGGAAATGGAAAAGATTTTAGCGGAAGAAATAGAGGCTAGTAAGCCCTACATTCAACAATTAAACTCCAAGATAGAACTTGTTAAAAAGATATAAACAAAATAAGGCTTTTATGTCTACACAACCAAAACATTTTTACACTTTAGAAGAGTATTTTGAAGTAGTTAAGTCCTCAGAAAAAAAGTATGAATACTGGAATGGTCAAGTTTTTCTGATGTCTGGTGGAACAAGAACACATGCTTTTATCTCTGATAATCTACAAAAAGCTATTAACAACCAATTAAGTAATAAATGTCGTGTATTTAGCTCTGGAATGGCAATAAAAGTCCCAACCGCACCACCTTTTCGTTATGCAGATCTAAGTGTTGCCTGTAATCAACTAGTGTTTGAAGAAATAGGAGGTGTAGATACTTTAGTTAATCCTATATTGCTTGTCGAAGTATTATCTCCAAGCAGTCAAAATTATGATCGAGGAGCTAAATTTACTTTCTATCAATCTATTGCTAGTTTTAGCGAGTATTTACTAGTTGAACAAAATCAGCCACGAATTGTCCACTATGTTAAAGAAAACAATGACACTTGGACACCTAATGAAATAATAGGGATAGAAAGTCACTTGGTTTTATCTTCAATCAATTGCACATTAGTTCTTAGTGATGTTTATCAGGACGTGATTTTTAATAGTTAAATAAAAATTATTTAACTATTAAACTTATCGGACAAATGCAAAGAGTTTATCGCCCTTAACAAATTAACTTGTTATAATGACCAAAACATCATAAAAACCATCATAAAAATTATCTAATTGTTTGGAGGAATAATAAACAAATGAGTCAAGGTCAAAGTCAAAGTCAAGCAATAATGATTCGTGCCAATGTAGACAAACAAGACATTAATATCTGTAGGTTTATAGCTGATCGTCCTTTAACTAACGGTTCACTAGTATTTACTAGCAAAGCCGAAGCTAAAGGAAATAGTTTGGCAGAAAATCTTTTCAGCCTTCCAGAAATTAAAAAAGTAGAGATTAATGACACTACTTTAACACTAGTAAAAAGCCTAGGGGACGACTGGTCAGTATTAGGAAAGCGAATTGGTGGTTTTATTCGCACTTTTCTACAACCAGAAGCCTATGCTAACGCACTCCCATCAGAAGAACTTAAAAAGAAAGTTCAGGAAGTATTAGACTCACAGATTAATCCTAGCGTGGCTTCTCACGGTGGGTTTGTAGATTTAATTGCAGTAGAAAACAACAATGTTTACATCCGTATGGGTGGAGGTTGTCAAGGTTGTGGCGCAGCCAATATGACCTTAAAAATGGGAATTGAGCGAACGATTCGTGAAGCTATTCCTAGTATTGGTCAAATTCTAGA
>JAHFUF010000156.1:7325-9085 GCA_023265235.1 Blastocatellia bacterium | reverse complement strand
CAATAATTCCAGCGTATATCTACAGGATTAGAACAGCGCGCACAGTTACGCTTTAAGGCAAAATTACAAAAAGGGCAGAAAAGATAATCATCTTTTACACTTCGTTTACAATTTATACAGCTAGTTCTAAATGGTAAGTGCAACAATCCTAGAATTAATAAAGCATAGGCTGCACCAGCAACTAGGCTTAAACCTGCAAAATCAGAAGTACGATTAGCACTAGCACCAAACTGTAAAGTGATTAACATAGTAAGGACTGTACGCAGGCTAAGTGCTTTTAACATCAACGAGCTATAAATAGCAAGACCTAAAATAGACATTACTAACACCAAAAGGCTAGCTGTAATTTTGTTTGTAGAACGATAAACCCAAGCAGAAATTAATAAAACTGTAGTAAATGCTAAAAACTGGCAGAGTCTGACTAAGATCTTTAACCAATCTTCATAATGTTTCCATTCTGTATGTAGGTAAAAGAAAACACGCGCACAACGTTCTTTGGTCATTGAATCTGGAAAAGCAGTTTCTGCAACTAACCCACTGGCTGTAATTAACTGAGCTTGTTCTAGTTGTTGTAAGGCAATCCTAGTCTGGAGTTCAGTTGCCCTTAGGCTAGTATCAACCGGCGGTGACCAATACCATTCTATAGGACGCACAACATCACGTTCAAATAAGACTATTTCTATATGAGCATTAATACTTCCTTGACCGTAAGTTCCTGCTAAAAGAAAAGTATGTGCAGCAGTAATTTCTTGCATTAATTTTTGAATATTACTGTTGACCTCTAATTTATTGGGTTGAGCAAGCATTTCTGCTATAGGAGAGTGTAACGCTTCAACTGATTTTTTGAATTGTGGCCAACGATTTTTTAGCAGTGGTGAATCAGAAGCAACTCTTTGTACAATTATACTTTCTACAGCATTACGCACAATTACTAGAACCGTGGTAGAAAGTATTAATAGTGCTAGACTAGCTAATACTAGCTTACCAAGTGATAATCCTAGCGTAGTGGGTTGTTTCTGATTTGCCATTAATGAAACTGTAGGGGCAGACCTATGTGTATTGGTGTCAATTTAAGGATAACTACTTGAAAACAAAAATCTTAATCTTAAGTCGCGTTAGCGACGTTACATCCTTTAGCTTGGCACGTGAGCCAAGATCGTATGTTAACCAATGTAGAGTCCCGTAGGGACGGCACAATTCTTTTTATTGTTGTGTCGTTCTTAACGCGACTCTAATGCCTTTATTTACACCATTTCTTGGCACTTACGTGCCAAGCTAAAGGTTGTTTCGCCCCTTTCGGGGCTAAGATATTAACTTACTCATTACAAAGATCTTATTCTTAAGCTGACACCAGTGACCTATATGTTTGCCCTTCTTTATATGATGTTTATGTTTAATACCTAATTTTTATTTAGTGTTTTTAGCCTTGCGTTTCATTTGTGCTAGGCCAGTTCCTAGTATTCCTGTTCCAATCACAGCACTTATAGAACTAATAACCAATGAGGTTGCTGTAGCTCCATAATAATTAAGTATACTAAGGATTGTTCCTAGAGCAAGCATTATTACACCAGCAAGAATTAAAACCACATAGTTGTTTCGACTTAATACTTCTGTTGAGGTGCTAGGAGGTTCAGCCAGTCGCTCAAGACTGTATTGAAGTGCCAGGCTAGGCTCAATTTTAGTTGCTTGAGAAAGTGATCGAAACTCATTAATAACAATTTGGTAGCTGTTTACTTCTTTTGCACAAGGCGGGCATTGAC
>JAHFUF010000156.1:0-7315 GCA_023265235.1 Blastocatellia bacterium | reverse complement strand
ACGTAAATGGTTATCAATGCGGCGTTTGGCAAAGTCTGATAAACGGTTACACAAATAGTCATCTAATTGCTGTTCTAGATTCTGACATTCGTTCATCTCGTTCATCGCCAATACCCATGCGTTTACGTAACGCTTTTAATGCGTAGAATTTTCGTGATTTTACTGTACCAACAGAGCAGTTTAATAAATCTGCAATTTGTTGATTTGTCCAGCCTTCAATAAAACCAAGTTCTAAAACTAAGCGATGTTCATCGGTGAGATCTTGCATTAATGATAGTAGTTTTTGAAAATCTACTTGTTGATCCATTACGCCACATTCTTGAACTCGATCGCGTTCAGTAAGTTCTACAGGATTGCGTTTACGTGCTATTTCATTACGCCAAAGATTGAGTGCAATAGTGTAAAGCCAAGTAGAAAACTTTGCCGTAGCCTGATAACGAGATGCAGCATTAACCACCCTCAAGAAAGTCTCTTGGACGATATCTTCTGCTGATTCTCGTGAACCAGTGCGACGGTAAATAAAGTTGAGCAAGCGTTTTTGGTGGCGGACTACTAATTCTGAAAATGCCGAACTGTCGCCCCGACCAAAACGAGTCATCAAATTTTCATCAGAAAACACCGTTAGATCCTCACAGTTTATTCTTAGTTTTTTCAAAGGGTTGCATATTTATAAACCAACTAGCAAGAAAAATGGTTCAAACCCATTAGCAAAACCTTGGGAATTATTAAACATTATCTGGAATAAAGTAGGGGCGAACCTATGTGTTCGCCCTCTTTGTCTGATGTTTAAGAAGGGCGAACACATAGGTTCGCCCCTACATATGGATATTTTATTTTACATTTTTACCTAATTTGTTTATTCCCAATAATATTTATTTTTTAGCTAACAAAAAAAGAAGCCACAGTATTTTGACTGTGGCTTCTTTTCGTTAAGTACTTACCTAGTAGGTATTATTTTACTAGAATTGTTTTGGATTTACATTCTCACGGAAATTCGTAAATAGAATGTATTGTAAGTTTGGTGTTCCTGGAGGCAAACGATCAACACTTTGAAATGCTGTGTTAAATGTATAGTCACGAGTAGGAGCATCATAAACAGTATTACAGCACTTAAATGTACCATTTGCTTGAAAACTATCCCACCCATCAATAATTGAGCCACAATAGCTTAATTTATATGAAGTTCCTGTGGGTCTCCAATCTTCTAAGTATCTTAAGAAATTATGAACTCCGCCATAAAGGCGTACATCATCTTTTTCTAGTCCTGATGGAGTTAATGGGGTATTTGCTGTTCCAGAGAAACCAAGAGTTCCCCATGGTGTCGTGTCATTATTTCCAAAAAACAAACCATCGCGAGTTCTGCCAGTAAAAGCAGCAAAACGATATTGTGTTTCATTTGCTGTAATAACAGGACGACCTCCTACAGCATATGGAGATGTAAACATATTAGTATCTTTCCAACCCTTAGAAAGTAAAGTGACTGAGTCAGAAATAATTGCTGCTGGAACTTCATTACCTGTGAAATTTGTTGCTGTAGCTGGGAAACTATTTACACCACTAGTGTTATAGTTACCAAGAACATATACTGCATTTTCGCAAGCAATTGTAATACCTCTGTTAAGATTTAGCGGTTTATCATTAGTAGTTTCAGCCGCTCTAGTTAAATTACTCAGGTCTGGAGATATAGTAGCCCCATTTGATAGACGTACACCCCTACGGAATAGAGGTGTTTGGATTGCACTAGCTGCATTATCAAGTCTTATTCTAGTACGATCTTGATTACCGGTAGCAAATATCTGAGAGACACTAGTAAAAGGACTTATATTATCCCTTGTAACATTAGGATGCCAAGGCCCTTTAGTAATAGCATCTATTACATCTATATATTGATCTGGCAGAGCACCTTCTGTGTTTGTTGGGCCTGGATACTCAATAACACCATTATCGTTTGTATCTTCTATTTCAAAAAGAGTTTGACCTGCACCAGGAATATATGGAGTACGAGGATTTGCACTAGTTGTGTTACCATAATTTGTTTCCATATCATATCTACCGTAGTTATCAAATTGTCGTGTCGCTAATGGCGAAGCTGTAGGATCATAAGTATCCCCACGACGATCTGAAATATAGATAATCCATCCATTGCTTTCGCTAGAAATATTTCTAGCACGGAAAGATATAGCAGGGCTGGTAGCATTAGCAAAATCTGCATCAAATCCACCTGTAAGTAATTTTTTCAGGTTTTGCATATCTATGTCAATCAAAGACATAACGCCATTTAAGTGTAGGTTAGTTGAATTAGGAGCAGCAGGAGCACTATCTAACGCACCACCTTCCCTTTGATCATACATATTGATTGGGTAAGGAATAAGCATTCCTGATGGTAATAATTTGGTTCTAACAGGTGTAGCAAGTGTGGCAAGTGAAGGAGGTGTAGTAGTAGCAGCTAGAGCGGCTATGGCAGGTATTGTTCCGCCAGCATAAATAATTCCAGGCGTATCACTATTTGCTGGGGTATCAGGTACATTATCAACCAAAGGAAAAATGGGTGTAGCTGCAGTAGCATTAGTAAAAGCAGGAGCATTATTTATAAATGTAAGAGGAGATGCAGAAATTTTAATTGGAGTACTAGCTACAATTAGGTTATTTCTTGTTGCACCAGATAAGCTATTATGAACAGCACTGCCTCCATCACTTCTAGTAATAGCTGTTGATGATAGAAGCGAATAATGTTGTAAGCAAAGGACAGAGTTGCGGTCATCTAAGTTATTAAAGTTTGAAAGCTCTGTGTCAAAGCCTGTAAACCCTGAGGTTGTTGGTACAGTAAGTGGTGAAGTACCCAAAATACGTACTTCATCTCTGTCAGACAGGCCATTATCATATTTAGTCACACCTAATGCTAATATAGCTTTGGTTATATCTGTCGAAGTAATAGTCCCATCGTTTTGACGTTGAAGAGCTTCAACTTTTATCCAGCCTTTGATTCGGTGGCCATTAATACGAGAGGCTTCATAGGTTCCCAATTTTTGTGGTTTATAGCCTAAACGACCATCTGTATAAGTTGTATTGGTATCATCTTTATCACTATCCAATCGAACTCCACCTATACCATCTGGAAGTTGTGCTTGTGTGTCGCTCAAGGTTATACGCAGGCCAGCTTTATTATAAAAACGAGATTGTGCCAAAATACTAGTAGCAAAATCTTCTCCTTGTAACCCACGTCTAATAATCTCAATTGGACGATTGTTAGTATTTTGAATAGGCAGTTTCAGAACAGGGGCTTTAACAAAAACCTGTCCAGGTATACTAGTTGTAATAAAATTGTTGAATGCTGTTGCATTGCTAAACCCGCTAGGGTGGCCTGGTCTTGGATCTGTGGGAGTAACGTTAGGCCCTCCACTTGTATTTGCTATTGAATAAGGAACAGCAGCGCCAGTACTACTCCCTTTTACGCTACCTTGAGTCAAAGGTACAAGAGTGCCAGATGAATTAGTAAACTGTACCCAGCCATTTGTCATGTTTCTATCTGACCCATTACGCAGTTTGCCATAAGTTATTTGGCCGACAGTAGTTACTCGATCAGAAAATACAGTTGTAGCTTGTGGAGTTAAATAAATATCTCTATTGGCATGGACTCTACCACCAAAGTTAAATGTAGGCCCATTATAAAACTCTAAGTGGCGAGTAGAAAATATCCCAAACTGGAAAATAGGTATTAAATTATTGTACAAACTACGACTAAGTTGTACTGTAACACCACTATTACTAGTAGTTGTAGCAGTAAAAACATATTCTTCTCTTAGTGTTTTGAGTCCAGAATATGGGCCATTAGTTAGGGTTATACCTGTACTTGCAAAGTCAGCTTTTCTAATATCTGTTTTAAGTACCATACCCTTTACGATAACAGCAGGATCAGTGCTAGTAGTATTTGCAGTAGCAAGTGCTTCAGCATTAGCTTTTATTGTACTAAGTTGAGATGGTGTAGGGCTTAGGTTAGCGGTAAAAACATCAGAAAATTCTTTGCTCATCTTTTCCAGTGCTGCATAAGAAGCATAGAATGAGTTTTTTGTGCGGGCATCATTATTAATACTAATCCCTGATGAACTAGTATTAATTAATGCTGTTGCCACAAATACAGTAAGTAAGGCCAAAATTAAAGCAGCAATCAAAAGGGTAGCACCCTTTTGATCTTGACTTATTGGATTAATGAGCTTTTTAAAAAAAGGTTTTATCATAATAATTACTCCTATAAGTAACTAACTAGCATTTTCATTTATTTGATACACAATATTTCTAGGAGAAAAAGATGCTTGTATACCAACACGAGAAGGTTGACGAGTCCTACGATCAATTTCTGTGGAACGTAGAATTAAACTTACATTTACACGACGAACGTTTTGTAATTTACCATAATCTGTTTGAGTTGCGTCTGGATCAAGATCTGTCTCATTACCAAGAGATGGGATAGTTGTAGTAGGTGGATTTGCAGGAACAATTAGGTTAAATGAAACCCAAAATCTGTCTACATTTTGACAAACAGGATCATCAATCATAGCATTTCCAACAGGGTCACTATTAGGTTTATAAGTGTAGTGTCGGCGAACTAAGTCCCGAGTTCCTATATCAACTTTATACGTATATATCAACACCCTTGTAGCTTTTATTCTTATAGTATTAGGTGCAGGTTCTGTAGTACCTGGAGTTACTGGTAAGAAGTCTAGAGGGTATAGAGGATTAAGTAGGTTATCACGATCTATATTAAATGTTGGGGATATAGGGTTTAGAGCTTGGATAGATGCAGTAGTAGTAGCGATACTAGTTGCATTATTCGCTTGGTTCATTGTAAGCGCATCTAATTCAAACTTTAGGGTAGGGGGATTATTAAGTTGGTCAGCCCCGCCTAGGGTTTTATCAGAAACGATTGCTAAAACTTCAGTGGTGCCAGTAGATAGCTTAAATATATCCCCTGGTTTAACATCATTAACGTTATAAAAAATTTTTGTATAAGTTGTAGTACCTGATAAGTCAGTAGTATCTACATTCTTTGGAGTAAGTCTTAATACAGGAACAGGAACGCCAGAAGTGGGACGTGTCCAAAATCCTTCAAACTCTTCATCTGTATTAACAGGGGTTTCACCTGTACCAGTCAGTGCTGTAGCATTATTTCTAGCAGTCATAGTTGCATAAGTTGCTTGTGTTCCAGCAACGAAAAATTCATCCTCGTAAGCTACAGTAAGACGATCAGCACTACTGTTTTCTGCTATTGTTTGGGATGGTGTTGAGCTTGCAGCCCCATTAGCTAAATTATCTACTCTTCTAACAGGTAATAGAGAAAAAAGTGGCTGTTTGTTATTTCCCATTGTAGGGAGATTATTACCACTGTTTAGACCATTTGAGCCACGTATATTCTTAAAGGCATTAAGAGAAATTAATGGTCCAACCAACCCTTGCCCACCAGCTAGTCCGATTAAGTAATTATCACCATTATTAGTAATATCTCTTTCTAAAAATTTCAGTGCAACTCTAGAGTTTTGCTGTACTTCATTTAGGTTAGTATTTACCTGTGAATCAAAACCAGCTAATCTAATTAACTGACCGCTTAAAACAACAATAATCAAAAATACAGAGGAAGTTACTACTAATTCTATTAAACTAAAACCTTTAATATTTTTTCTTTTATTTAACATAATTACTTTCTCCAAAGCTTGATAAATTCAAGTTTATTCATTAAGACTAGTTCGGTATTGTCCAAATACTGTAGTGATTGTATAAACTCCTCGATCTGTTAGGTTGTTAGCTCCAGGAGGGTAAACCTCAACATCCATTCTAGTAAGAGCATTATTACTATTAGGAAGAGGGGTAATACCTATTCTATAGCGATATCCCTGTTGAGTAAGATTAAGTAAAAGATCATTAGTGCGATTGTATTTTTGAGTACTCGCTGGTAGAGCAACATTTGGGCCAACTGTAAATGTAAGATCTCCTGTATCATCAGCAGTGCCATAGATATTATCTGCGCCAGCAGCTTTAACAGGCTTTTTAGTAGCAGAATTAAAAGTTGCTGTTAGGTTATCAAAGCTAATAATTCCTGATTCTTTAGAAACTATAATGGTTTCTGCAATAGTTGTAGCTAGGGTTTTACAAATAGTTAATTGACGAAATGTTTCATTGCTACGAACTGATAGTCCTAATAAACCCGCTATTCCTAATAAAGATGTGACAATAATACCTATGGTAACAATTAGCTCAACTAGTGAAAATCCTTTTTGATAATATTTTGTAACGTTAATTTCCATAAAATACTCCTTTAGAAATTTTTATTACCTGTTTGATAAGTTCCATTATTATATGACCAAGTTTTAACACCACCAGTAGAGCCATAAAGACTAACTACCCTTGTTAAGTTAGGGTTAGGTGTTGTTGTAGCACCACCTATGGCATCAGAAATAAAAAAAGACCCTGTAAAAGGGTTGCAGTTTGATGAAGGAAAATAATTTGTACTTGTAACAGAACCATCTATATTAAAAAATATCATTGCTGTATTCATCCCCATAAATGTCTTACCTGGTTGAAAAACGTCTTCTGGAGGAAGAGGGGCTGTTGATGTAGTAGGCAAAGTTACATTTGTTGGCCGCATAAAACTAATTTCTTGAATAAGATATTCTTGACGAATAAGAGTAGTTTTAGCAGGGGTTTGAGTAGTATCTATGCTATTAATACTAACTATATTTCTTTTTCCTGCACTATCAAAACCACGAGCAATAGTTACTGAATGAGGAATACGATTAGTTATTGCCCGTTGACGTGCTTGTTGAAATAAAGCAGTTAATGTATTGGCAGATTTAACAGTTTTTATATTAGTCTTAAACCCGCGAAATCCTGCTACAGCAATAGTCGCAAGTACGAGGCTAATAACGAGTACCACTAACACTTCTAGTGTAGAAAAACCTTTGGTGAAAATTTTTTTGTTTAGTAACATAATTTTTACCTTTATATAATATTACTTAATAGGCTGATTTTTTTGTTTATTATTAATGTTTTTATTATCAACAGGCTGACTCTGTTGTTGAGCATTTGCATTATTATTAGGAGCAGGAACGACTACTGGTGTAACTTCTTCTGCAATCGAATTAATAGGTGTTACTTTTTTTGCTTGTAAGTCTAATTGCCAAAGAGCCTCTTTCCTATCACTGCCTTCTTTCCAGACAAATGACACAGAAAATGTATTTTGTTTTTCTTGTTCTAAAGAAGATTTCCAACCAAGTGCTTGCCAATTTTCGCCAACAGAGCCATTTAAGTAGCCTGCTAGTGCTTG
>JAHFUF010000782.1 GCA_023265235.1 Blastocatellia bacterium | reverse complement strand
ATAACTTCGTAACTTCGATGATAGTTGAAGTTATTTCCCTTTAAAAATTAAACCCTAAAACATTGGCTTATAAAACTTTTTGATGTAAAACAGGCTAAGTCCCTACTGGTAAAACTAAATTCTTTAGCCTAACCTTTCAATAGATAACTATAACAATAAGTCCCAGAAGTTGTTAATTAGATAGAGTAGAGTTTTTACTAGTTTTTGAATCTAAGTGCTTAGATAATTGCTTACTATAGTGGGTTCCGCTTTTCGGATCAATTAAAATTATCTGTTAGAACTCTTATTGTACCAAAAGTTTGTATATTTGAGGGAGGGTTATGGAGCTAAAAGAGAGGTTTGTTAAAAATTACGAGCTATTTGGAACTATAGTGTTAACAACAACACTAGTAACTATTGGTACTTTACTGGCTTACTATAATGGTTTAAGAAATTTACCTCTAATTGTTACCATAATCACTTTTATACTATTGATTTCTACCTATTGTTTATTATCAGCTGAACAAATAATTTTTTTAATCAGAAAACAATTTGATAGTAACCCTTACCTACTTTGGTTAGTAGTCATATTCTTTTTCTGCCCGTATTTACTCTATTCATTGGGTAATAATAGTTTTACTCTATTAGGTGCAGGGAAATTATTATTATTTTTATCTTTGCCTACTACAGTTCTTTTTTTTCAAGATAGAGAAAAAAATAACGTAAATTTTTCTTGGCATGACTTTGCTGCGATTTTATTAATTTGGCTACCTTTTGATTTTCGTCTACTAAATGGAATTTGGGTTGGTAAGGTTGTTTATGCCTTTAATGTCTTAGTAGCTTTTAGCTTGGCAATAATTTTATTTGTTGGTTATCGCAAAGTAGAAGAGGTTGGTTATAGCTTTAAGCTAGATCGAAAAATTCTTTATCAAGGGCTATTAAACTTTGCATTATTTGTCCCCCTAGCTATTAGCCTAGGCTTAATTACTGGATTTTTAGTCTGGGCACCAAAAAATCAAAACCTACTACCAATATTTTTAACTGCACTAGGGATTTTTCTTTTTACTGCATTGCCAGAAGAATTGCTATTTCGTGGATTACTACAAAACTTACTTGCCAAGACTTTAGGAAGTAATAATTTAGCTCTAATTATTGCTTCTATAGTATTTGGACTGGCGCATTTAAATAATGCTCCTTATCCTAAAAATATCATATATTGTTTTTTGGCTACACTAGCAGGGATTTTCTATGGACGTGCTTATATTGCTACTAGGTCTATTTTAGCTGGTGCTATTACTCATGCCTTGGTAGATACTGTATGGCACGAGCTTTTCAAGTAGTTTTTTAGTTTTGAAGTAGGTTTTATAAGCCAAGGCCGCTTTGATGCTTATCACTATTCCAAAGTTGTTATGCTCTTACACCATATAGTGCATATTTGTGGTAAAAAATGGATTATATAAGCCATAAATTTTATTTTTCTAAACTTAAAACTCCTAAATCCTTTTTTATTACTAATCATAAAGTGCTCTTAATTTATTCATAAACTTCAATAAATCCAAAATTTTGGAAAAGAATCTAAAGTTTTTGCTGATTTTTTCTTTTTCTGCACAATGTTTGCTTATAGAGGGCACAAAATAGCAAACACCTAAAGTCTCGTTAGTACTACAAATACATATAAATGCTGGGATTTGTAGTGACATAGGTTTGGAGGAGATATTATGACAACACATACTTTAGATTTAAATTCTTTTGAAAGTTTGATCCCTCAACAAGTTAAAGAAATTCCCCAAGAACCATTTGAAGATTTATATACCCGTCACTATCGTCGTGTTTATAGCCTTTGTTTAAGAATGACCGCCAATGTTTCTGATGCAGAAGACCTAGCTCACGATGTTTTCCTCCAAGTACAAAGAAAACTAGCTAGTTTTCGTGGAGACTCAGCCTTTACCACTTGGCTCCATCGCATCACTGTTAATCAAGTATTAATGCATTTTCGTAAGAAATCTGTCAGGTCTGAATTAACCACTGAAGATGGTGAAATGCCTGAACGTAGTGAACCTTTTACTATTAGGACACAATCTAGTCCTATGGTAGATCATATGGCTCTAGCAGCAGCAATTGAAAAACTCCCTCCAGGATATCGCAAAATCTTCTTACTACATGATGTTGATGGTTATGAACATGAAGAAATTGCTAAATTATTAGGTATTAGCGCAGGTACTTCTAAGTCGCAACTTCATAAAGCCCGTATGAAGCTAAGAACCTTACTAAGTAAACGTAATGAAGTATTAGAAATAGATGAAGAATTGGCAGCAGAGGTTTAATTTAGGTTTTCAAAACTATAGGTAGATCAAACAAGTGCTCAAGTTGAAATAACTTGGGCACTTGTTTAGTTTAAATATTAGGCATTATTAGGAATAATGAGAATTTTTGTAAATTGATGAAAACTGGTAAGACATCATTATCCAAATGTATAGACACATATTGTGCTATTACATTTATCTGAAATGAGGCATTACTTCCTTAGCAAACATCTCCATATTTTTTTGTACTAGCTCCTTTGGCATATCACCACATTGTGCTCCACCAATCAACATGCCTGCTTTCATTTCTTCTGTATAAACACTAAGTTTTTCAATTACTGTTGCAGGGCTACCAACAATAATATAGCCATCATCAATTAATTCTTGGAAACTAAGTTGATAAAACTGTTTTAGACCTGATCCCATAATTGCAGCTAAGGATTTTTCTGAGACATAACCAGGAGGAAAAGAAAATTGTAGAGTAGTGTGTAAGCCTTTATGAAAGAGCCACATAACATGCTTTTCAGCTTCTTTTCTAGCAATCGCAT
>JAHFUF010000781.1 GCA_023265235.1 Blastocatellia bacterium | reverse complement strand
GCTGGCAGCAAAATACAGCATTAAGGTTGCCTTCTCTAACCCAAATTTTGAACTATGGTTTTTGTTGCATTATCACGATCAGAGTGGAGCACTCACTAGGTATGAAGCAATCCAGAAGCTAAAAACCTATGTTCCTAATTATGAAAAGAATGTACCAGATATGTACGAAAGGTTACTAGATAAACAGACAAGTGCAATAAAACGGGCTGTTAAGTTAAGAGATATGCATAGGAACAATAGGGATGATGAAAAAGAGAACCCATCAAGCAAGGTAGATTTACTCGTAGTATTTCTTAATAGTCTATAAAATTTATAACTGAGGGGTAAGCAATGAGAAATAATAAGTTTAGGTACAAATTCACGTTTGTAGAAAAACAAGACGGTGCGCAGATGTTCAGTAGTGTAATCGTCTACGGGGATTCGCTTGAGCAGGGGATGTTCAAGCTGGTAACCATATTAGGAAAAGATAGAGCTATAAGCTTTAAGCTCAAGTCGATAGAGGAATTGAGCGATAAAAAGCCCTTAGCTGGCCTTCACGACTGGGATAGAGGGCAAACTATGACTCAACCGCCTTATACATCAGATCAGAAGCTTGACGAGGCGTTGGCTAGCCTAGAACGTAGGTAATATTAGGGAGAGAGATATTTAGTTGTCAAAGGACAAAAGGGATAGGTGGAAAATTTGTCGTCAGTTAGCTACAATAATGTCATGTCTGAAGTTATCCAAAAGCCTCCAATTGATTTGGCCTCTTTGTGCCTCGACCTTGAAAAGGAATGCGGGTACACACCTAGTCAAATGGCCGACCATCTAGAGTCTGACATTAAAAGTTACTATCGTTGGCGAAATGGCGAACGTGACCCTAACGGGCAATATACCGCCAAGCTTTTTTTACTTTTAAGAGAAGTAGAAACAAGGAAATCCAAAAAAATCCCTTTAAAGATAAAATAATTTATAGTCGCTTATTGGCCAATATGTCAAGCTGATTATTCCAGATAACTAGCTATAACGGTTTAGCTTATTATCTATTTGTAAAACGGCCAAATGACGACTATAATTCAAAGAACTCATTGGTTTAACCATATTTTTTCCTTACTTATTGGTTACTCCATTTAATCAGGGCGATTTGCTGAGTCGCTCTTTTTTGGCGGTGTTAGTTTAACAGGAAAAATGCTGTATCAGATTTAGCAGTAAACAGTGTTGTAGGTTCAATTCCTACACCCGCCTTTTTAGTTCAGGTTTTAGATTTAGGCTTGAGGGTTAGTTATGATCGCTAATTTTAGAGTACTCCAACCTACAGAATTTGATTTTAATTTCACCCAAAAAGACACACAAATCAAAATAATTCAACGTAATGGATGGTTAATTCTCACTAATAGCTGCAGGATTAAAGCTATTAATGGGGTTGAAACGCTACTGATCAAGGAGCGTTTTGGAATAGATAAATGGGCGATACTAAGAGATACCATTACGCCAGAGCAGGTAGAGGAGCTTTGGTTTAGCTCATGGCATGACCCTGAATTCACGGTCAACTAGTAAACCAAATAGCTAAGCCTGAATTAAAAGATTTTGTTGTTTTTCAATACCTCTCTATTACTTATTATAAGGGAGGTAAATTTATCTAGAGAAAAGGAGAGCAACAGGCAATGACATAATATAATTATCTCGGCTAATAAGTAAAATACATTAAAGTTATTCAACATTATTTAAGAAAAATAAGGGTGAGTAAATATAGGTATGTCTACTTGCAAGAAACGCAAAATGATGCAAAAAAAGCGATTCTTGGCGAGATAATATAGGTGTGTCAACTTGTTGAACCAATGAGTTATGTCGACTGACAAGAGAGTTAAAAATCAACTACCTGTATCCTTAGACAAAGGTATAGTTTATCTAAAAGAATTAAGATCCAAGGCAAAAAGCATAAACTCTTGTATTCTGATGCAAAGGCTAGATCACTATTTTGACCAAAAACCAGATGGGTTTTATAAATTTTTAGAGCCATCGCCGGGGAACCAAGAATACCAAGAAGGAAATAGTTGGACAGAAGACTTAAATTTTAGTGCCGAAGAGTTTAGAACGGCATTTTCTAATATTGGTATCACCTATAATTCCAAAACCTCATTTCAACAAGCCGAAAATAAATTCCTAGACACCAAGGTAAATGAAGAAAAATTCTACTGTTCCTATCTCGATAGAATATCAAAACTTACATTTTATTTTCGCAATCATAGCTTAGTAGATAGCTTTCTGGATACCTTAATACTTCAGCTAAAAAAGGAGGCTTAAGATGTCAGAACAAAAAGAGGGAATGAAAATAGATTTTTGGTTTGTTCCTTTTCCTAGAGAGATCTGGGATCAATCTATCGAGCTTTCACAGAGCGGTTTTAGATTACTAGGGTATTTACTACGACATTTGGTTTCTTTTAAAAACGAACATCTAAAACTTACAGACGACGAAATTATGAATGGTCGAAGACATAAAAATGGTGAGCGAATGGATAAAGGATCAGGTATAAAAAGTCGCAACGGCCTAAGGCAGGCTAGGGAAGAGCTAGAGAAGTTAGGATGGATTACCGTAGAAACGGATAGCAGCGATAAAGCACGAATAAAAAGATACTATGACGTAGTAATAAACCCTAATCTTAATAAAGAAAACAAAAAAGACCTTCCTCCCGAGCCTAGTAAAAGTACAGTGTCACAGAATGACACTCAAGGTTCACAGAATGACACGAAACAAACTAGTTCTAGTGATTCTACAGTGTCACAGAATGACACCCAAGTATCACGGAATAACACTCGTACTAATATAAAGGATCTTAAAGATCTTAAAGAAAAAG
>JAHFUF010000155.1 GCA_023265235.1 Blastocatellia bacterium | reverse complement strand
TTACTGATGAAGAGGTTTTTATTGGCACAGAAGCAGGACTACTACATTGTTTATCTCGAAGTGATGGTAAAGTGCTTTGGCAATTTCAAGCCCAAGGCCCTTTACGTGGTGCAGCAAGCGTTGAGGACGAAAATGTTTTTTTAGGTGATAGTTTAGGACATGTTTATTGTTTAGATAGAGATACAGGTAAATTAATTTGGACTGTCCGTACTGGTGCAGCAGTTGAGTCTGCCCCACAAGTTTTTGGAAAAGTATTAATTGTTACTTCTTTTGATAATTTTGTTTATGGCTTTAATGCTAAAAATGGTGATATATCTTGGAAAATGCGCTTAAATGGACGTTTAAGCTTTGATCCTATTGTTAGTAATGACCAACTCTTAATTACTCCTCAAAGTAGCGATCAAATTTTTCTACTTTCCAGTAAGGGTAAACCTTTAGGACAATTTCGAGTTGATAATACTAATGCCATTATTGCTCCTCCTACACTAGAAGCTAATGGACTATTTTTAGTCACAGACGAAGGATTAGTAGCGGCTCGTGCTCAAGAAATTACCCCAAACAAGTAGAGGTAGACTTGGAGTGTCTGCCTTCTTTAGGAGTGATAAACTTATGTCCCAATTAGACGTAAAAGCAGAAATAGAAAAATTACGCACAGATATTAATTACCATAACGAAAGATACTATGTTTTAAGCGCACCTGAAATATCAGACTATGAGTATGATCAACTAATAAATCGGCTAAGAGAGCTTGAGCAGGCCAACCCAGAGCTACTTACACCTGATAGCCCTTCTCAGCGAGTTGGAGGCCGTCCAGTTTCAGGCTTTGAATCCTACCAATTTAAGCGTCAAATGCTTTCACTAGACAACACTTACTCAGAAGATGACTTGAGGGAATGGGACAGGCGTTGTCAAAAGCTAGCATCAGGTCGCACTTATAGCTTTGTTGCAGAATTAAAAATTGATGGTTTAAGTATTTCCGCTATGTATGAAAGCTCTCTGCTACTACGAGCGGTAACTCGTGGAGATGGCGAAGTAGGAGATATAGTCACAGAAAATGTACGAACTATTCGATCAATTCCGCTTAGATTGACAGAGAAACCGCGTTTTCCTTTGTCTTCAAAAGAGTTACCAAAAACTCTTCCAGAAAAAGATTTACTCCCTTTGTTTGCCAGTAAAGTAGAAAATATAGAAAACGATGAGAGCCTTTGGCCAAAAGCAGTAGAAGAAATTGAAGTACGTGGCGAAGTCTTTATGTCTAATACTTCCTTTAACAGGTTAAACCAGGAGCAAGAAGAAAAAGGACAAGCTCGTTATGCTAACCCACGTAACCTTGCTTCAGGAACAATGAAGCTCCTAGATCCACAAATGGTAGCTGCACGCAAGTTAGATTGTTTTGCTTATGATCTTTATTTTGATGGTGATAAACCTTTTCAAACCCACTGGCAAGCACTAGAATGGCTTCGTGCTGCTGGGTTTAATGTTAATGAACATAGCCAAATCTGTGCAACGATTGATGATGTAATAGAGTTTTGTCGGGATTGGGATGAAAAGCGTAATCATTTGGACTATGAAACAGATGGAGTAGTGATAAAAATCAATCAAATCCCACTTCAAGAAGACTTTGGCACTACTACTAAATTTCCACGCTGGGCAGTAGCATTTAAGTATCCTCCACGCCAAGCAGCGACTAGAGTAAAAGCCATTACAATTCAAGTTGGGCGCACTGGAGCATTAACTCCTGTTGCAGAACTGTTGCCTGTTCTTTTAGCTGGTACAACGGTTTCTCGTGCTTCGCTACATAATGAAGACGAAATTACCCGTTTAGGATTAAAAATAGGTGATTGGGTAATGGTAGAAAAGTCTGGGGAAATTATTCCTAAAGTAGTAAAAGTATTAGTTGATAAACGCCCAGAAATTGAGAACGAGCTACAAGAATTTGTCATGCCTTCTACATGCCCTGTCTGTGGGGCTTTAGTAATACGCCCTCTGGGTGAAGCCGTTTCACGCTGTACTAATGAAACTTGCAACGCCAAACTTAAAGAAGCATTGCTACATTTCTCTTCTCGCGATGCAATGCAAATAGACGAGCTAGGAGACAAAATCGTTGAACAATTAGTAGATAAAAAACTTGTTTCTAACCTATCAGACCTTTATTACTTAAAACTTGCAGACCTACTTAAATTAGAAAGAATGGGCAAGAAATCCGCTCAAAACCTCCTAGATCAAATTGAGCAAAGTAAAAAACGAGAATTATCTCAGCTAATTACAGGCTTAGGTATTCGTCATGTAGGTGAAAGAAAAGCCCGCGTTTTAGCTAATCATTTTGGGTCATTAGATAGTTTAAGTGCCGCTTCTATAGAGGAACTAACCAATATTTTTGAGATTGGTAATACAGTGGCAACAGCTATTTTTAATTGGTTTAGCCTTGAAAACAACCATGAACTTTTAGCGCGATTACGTAAGGTAGGTGTTAATTTTGAACAAGCAAGTAGTAGCACAGTAGCAAAAATTTTTGCTGGTAAACAGTTTGTTCTAACAGGTAAATTAGCTAACCTTACTCGTGAAGAAGCGCAAAAACTTGTTGAAGAACGTGGAGGACGTGTAAATAGCTCTGTAAGTAAAAAGACTGATTATGTAGTGGCTGGATCTGATGCTGGATCAAAATTAGACCGCGCAGAGGCATTAGCAATAACAATTTTAGATGAATCTGCATTTGTAGAAATGCTTGACTTAAATAGCAAATAATAGCAAATCCTAGGAATAAGGCGAGAAAAAGAGCTTCTTTTCTAAAAAATTTTATGCCATAATCTAGGGGTTTTACCGCAAACAATTTTTAAAACTAACATTACAACTAAAACTCTTAGTTAATTCTTAATTAACTCTTAATTAAGGGTGTAACTACTCAAAACATTAGGCTTGCTTGGTAGTTGCCAGGCGGTTGAAGGTAACTAGAAGTTAAATCTTAATTTCTATTAATGTGAGGGAATTGCCATGAGACCGGCTTTACTTGTTGGAGCAATCGTTTTAGCGGTTGGAGCACTTTTTCTATTCTCTAGATATACTAGAGTAGATATAGACTCTGGTTTTGGTTATTTGGTAGGTTCTATTGCTTGTTTGGTACTAGCAATGGTATGTGGTGGGGCTTGGTTTATAACTAAGCCAAAAGAAAGCATGGAAGATATTAGTATTACTAAGATTTAGTATTTTTGTGGATTGGATTGTCGCTAAACTATCTATTACAGACTATTTAATCTAGTTTAGAAGCCAAGATACTATAAAGTGTTATTCTTGGTTTCTTTAGCTGGGTTTTGGGTATTAGGATTGCTATTTTCTACCAACCAAACTTAATTCTTAAATTTTTCTTCGCTATAACCTCTACAAAATGCATCTATTTCCAACTATATTCTTAAAATTTCTAAAACTTTAAGGAAGGTATTTTAGGCATGGATAATTCCACACCAATGTTGCGACAGTACCACGAAATCAAACGTCAATATCCAGGCACATTATTGTTTTTTCGCCTAGGGGATTTTTATGAAATGTTCTATGAAGACGCGGTTATAGGTGCTCGCGAATTAGAAATAACTCTAACAGCAAGAAATAAGGAAAAGGGTACACCTGTGCCAATGTGCGGTGTCCCCTACCATGCAACTAGTGGTTATGTGGCTAAACTAGTGCGTAAAGGCTATCGTGTAGCTATTTGTGATCAAGTAGAAGCTGCTGGAAAAAATATAAAATTAGTTAAAAGAGAAGTTGTTCGTATTATCACTCCTGGGACAGCAATAGATACTCAACTCCTTGAAGGACGAGACAATTGTTACCTAGCTGCAATTGCTGGAGAAAAAGACAACCTAGCTGTTGCTTTTGTTGATGTTTCTACAGGAGAATTTATTGTTACACAACCCATTGGAAATGAAGCTTGGAACAATTTAGTTGATGAAATAGAAAGCTTTGCACCAAAAGAAATTCTTTATCCTCAATCTCTTTCATTTTTATTTGGCCTAAATACTACTAATAACACTACTCCATCGCTTTTTGCTGGTGCAGTTACTACACCTTTAGAAGACTGGCAATTTGAATATGATCGCGCTTATGAACTGCTTTCTAGCCACTTTAAGGTTGCTTCTTTAGATGGTTTTGGCTTACAAAAAAAACATACAGCCATTTGTGCTGCTGGAGCAATCCTAAACTATGTACGAGAAACTCAACGCGATGTAGCAACACATATTACTAGTGTTAACTACTTTGAGCCTGCTGATTTTCTGTCACTCGATAGCGCGACTATACGTAATCTAGAGCTTGTTGAGTCCATAGAAGGCCGTAAAAGTACACTACTCTCAGTACTAGACCAAACACAAACCAGCATGGGAGCAAGACTCTTAAAACAATGGCTGTTACGTCCTTCAATAAAACTAGGAGAACTTAACACTAGGCTAGATGCCGTAGCAGAAGTACGCCGCAATACGATTATGCGTGATCGTATACGTCAAGAATTAAGTAAAATCCAGGATTTAGAAAGGCTTTTAGGGCGTATTTCTTTAGGTAATGCTAGCCCTCGTGACCTACTTTCATTAAAAAATAGTGCCGATATTGTCCCACAAGTCAAAGAAATACTTTTAGAGGCTACTTCTTCTTTGCTAGAAGTTTTACGCGATGACCTAGACGAATTAGGCGACCTAAGAGAATTAATTAGCAACGCGATTGTTGATGACCCTCCAGCAAACCTTAATGAAGGAGGAGCGATTAGAATAGGGTTTCACAGTGAGCTTGATGAACTTAGATCTATTAGACAAAATGCTCAAGGAATAATTGCTAGTATAGAGATACGTGAACGTAGTCGAACGAGTATTAGCTCCTTAAAAGTACGTTTTAACAACGTGTTTGGCTATTTTATTGAGATTAGTAAATCAAACCTAAGACTTGTACCAAGTGAGTATGAGAGAAAACAAACCCTAGTAGGAGCAGAACGCTTTACCACGCCAGAATTAAAAGACCTAGAAGCCAAAGTTTTAGGAGCAGAAGAAGAAATTTTAAGGATAGAACAAGAACTCTTTCAACAACTACGCCACCAAATTGCAAATGAAACCTCTCGAATACAACGAACTGCTCATATTTTAGCAATAGTTGACCTACTTTTTAATTTTGCTGAAGTAGCAGCTAAAAGAAATTACTGTCGTCCAACCTTGCATGAAGGGGACGAGATGGTTTTGCAGGCTTCCCGCCATCCAGTAGTAGAAACCCAAGGAGAGCGGTTTATTCCAAATGATCTTTATATAAATAATACTACGCATCGTTTGTTGATAATTACTGGGCCTAACATGGGTGGAAAATCTGTTTATTTACGCCAAACAGCGTTGATTTCGATTATGGCACAAATTGGATCATTTGTTCCTGCTCAAGAAGCAAACATGGCGATAGTTGACCGTATATTTACTAGAGTTGGGGCTTCTGACAACCTAGCACGTGGACGTTCAACATTTATGGTGGAAATGACTGAAACAGCCAATATTCTTAACTCTGCCACTGCTCGTAGTTTAATTTTATTAGATGAAATAGGGCGAGGAACAGCCACTTTTGATGGTTTATCCTTAGCTTGGGCAATTGCAGAATATTTACACGACAACGCTAAACATTCGGCTAAAACCATTTTTGCTACTCATTATCACGAAATGACAGAGCTAGCAAAATTACTACCAGGGGTAAGAAATTTCCAAATGGCACTTAAAGAACAGGGGGGACAAATTATTTTTCTTAGAAAGTTAGTCGAAGGCTCAACAAGCAAATCTTATGGTATTGAAGTGGCACGGCTTGCTGGTCTACCAAGCACTGTAATTGAAAGAGCTAGGGAAATTCTTAATAACCTAGAAGCAAATGAACTAGATGTTACTGGCAAACCTAAATTAGCACAACATTTACCTTCTCGTGGAAGTGGTTGGAAACAACAGCCTAGCCTCTTTGATCTGGCTAATGAGAATGTTTTACAGGTACTAAGAGAAATACAACTGGAAAAACTCTCTCCTCAACAAGCTCTAGAACAACTATGTGATCTTAAACAACGGTTATTATAACTTAAACAAACTATGTAATACTGCCAATAAGCCTAAAATTAAGTCCTGTGTTAGCTTAAACCTGTCAAGAGCAGTAAAACTTTTCTGCTGGTTTAACTTGGGTTGTTATAGTGTTTAAGCATATGATATCAACTATAAGAAAACTTAAATCCCTAAAATAGCTCCTTTAATAAAAACTTAATTCCTAATAAATGTTGAACTCCGCATAAGAAAGGCTTTTTATTTTCATGCCATATAGAAATCTACAGGCCAGTGAGACGGCTGAGACTATTTTTGATGATTTCCTCGCACGTTTAGAAGAAAAAATAAATGATTCTAATCTAGATCGTAATGATGTAGTTCGTGATATTCTTTATGAAATGTACTTTGGGCAAAGACCTAATATAAAAAACTTTTATAGTCATAAATACCCTATTGCTGCTCGTGCATTAATAGCTACGCTTGATCCACGTAATGTAACTATGGAACCAGAATATTACACAGATCTAGACATTGAAAAATATGCGCCTCTTAAACCTTTGATATGGCTATGGCAAATGTTTGATCGTTCTCCATTAGGAGGAAATTTATTATTAGCGTTTAAGTTTCGCCGAATGCTTGCTCCATATATTTTCCGTAAAGTAGGAAAAAACTTTAAGTGCTTTCACTTTGTAGAATGGAGTTTTGGCTATAATCTAACCATTGGCGATAATGTAGTAATACATAGAAATGTTTTGTTAGACGATCGTGGTGAAATAATTATTGGTAGTAATGTTAGTATTTCTGACTATGCTAACCTATATTCACATTCTCATAGTGTGACAGATATTCATGATATTTCTTGCAAACCAACAGTAATTCATGACAATGTAAGGTTAACCTATCACTCTACTGTCTTAGCAGGTATAACAGTAGGTGAAAATGGGATGGTTGGAGCGATGGGACTAGCAACACGTGATGTTAAACCCTATCATGTTAACGTAGGTATTCCGGCTAGAAGCGTTTTATTAAAGTCCAATGCTCCTGAACAGTATAAAAAAAGGGATTAAATTTTTTGTTATTATGAAAAATATATTGGAAAGCTTATAAAAAGAAGTTTAAAATATATAAATATTTAATTAACAAAAGATTCTGTTTCCGGAAAAATGTTGCTAGACTAGATTATTAAGTAAATTGTTGGGATACTCTGTTTTAGCTGTCTTTGTCTAAAACAAGGCTAGTTTGCGTTGTTGATAATAGAAAAAAGTTGTTGACTCCAAGGTGTAACAATGGTAAATCTATGAAAAACTTGGAGTAGAAACCTTTACTGCTCAAAGCAAATTTCGGGAAACCGAAAGACGCAGAGCTACGGGACTAAAGATTCTGGGTAATCAATGTCCGCCGGGCCTCCAGCAAAGGTATTAATCAACCTTAATGGCGACCTAAGTCTTTCATCAACAATAATTATCAAAAGGTTGTCATTAAACAATTAAGCGATACAATTTAGTTTTTTTTCCAGTGTGCTAATAGCTTGAGGAGTACTTTCTAAACTATTAGATTTTGGCTTTTGCCAAAAGTGTATTTTTTCAGTGTATTTCCTCAAGTAACAGCCGTTGAACCCGCAATAGATCTTGGGTAAGAAAATCTTAAGCTAAGTAGTGAGGATAACTATTATGGGCTGGTTTAGCAGTAAAAAGAGTGTTGTAGGATTAGACATCGGCTCTAGCGCAGTAAAAGCCGTAGAACTCAAAGGTGCCCGAGGTAATTATGAATTAGTAAGTATAGGCCATGTACAATTACTATCTGACACAATTGTAGATGGTCATATTATTGATTTAAATCACGTCTCTGATGTGATTAATAGGATATTCCAAGAACAAAACATTAAAACCAATTTAGTTGGTACTTCTGTCTCAGGCCATTCTGTAATTGTCAAAAAAATAAACCTACCAACTATGAGTCCAGAAGAACTTGGTGAGCAAATTCACTGGGAAGCAGAACAATATATTCCTTTTGCCTTAGATGAAGTAAACCTTAGCTATGAAATCCTCGGTAATGATGCTTCAGGCAATGGAATGGATGTTTTGTTAGTAGCTTGTAAAAAAGATAAAATTGCTCAATATACACAGGTTATTAATCAATCAGGTAAACAGCTTAATTTTGTTGATGTTGATTCTTTCGCTATTCAAACTTGTTATGAAGTTAATTATAAGCCCCAACCTACTACCACAGTAGCACTCCTAGATATAGGCGCCAGTGTAATGAACATTAATGTGGTACGTGGTGCGCAGTCTATTTTCACACGCGATATTTCTGTTGGAGGCAATCAATACACTGATCTACTGCAAAAAGAACTAAACCTAACTTTTGATGAAGCAGAAAACCTTAAAAAAGGAATGCCAACAGAATCTGGGGTTAAACCAGATGATGCTCAGCCTTTGATTCAATCTGTTTCAGAGATTTTAGCTTTAGAAGTACAAAAAACCCTAGATTTCTTTCGTGCCACTAGCTCAATGTCTGATTCTAGCAAAGTTGATCGTATGTTGATTTCTGGTGGTAGTTCTAAAGTACCGAGTCTAACTTCTTACCTAGCAGAGCGTTTTGGAGTACCAGTAGAAAAGTTTGATTCCTTCCGAACAATTAAATATAACACCAAAAATTTTGACGAAGGCTATATTCGTGAGCTTTCCCCCAATATGGCAGTTGCTATTGGGTTAGCTCTCAGAAGTGGAGATTAAATTATGCCAAAAATAAATTTATTACAACAAGCTACATCAGAATCTACTGGTTCAAAGGCTAGTTCTATTAGTGCCCAAACTGGCCAACTTATTGTAATGGTATCAGTGGTAGTGTTAGGGGTTGTTTCTTGGCTTGTTTATAGCTGGTATGTTACAGACCTAGAAAACAAACGAGTAAAAGAAGACCTAGCTAATGAACAAAAAGTAGCAGCTGAACTGGCGAAATTAAAAGAAGATGCAGATAAATTGCAAAAACAAATTACTTTAGTAGAAAATCGAGTAAAGGTCATTAAACAACTACGTGCAGAACAGCGTGGGCCTGTTGCAGTGCTTTCTAATAT